>NZ_JBMBWH010000011.1:0-136445 GCF_048606435.1 Knoellia terrae
GCCCTCAACGGCGCGTCACCAGCCGACCGCGTGCCCAACCTCTCCGGACAGAACACCTAGGCTTGGCGCCCATGAAGGTCCTCGTCATCGGCGCCGGTGCCCGAGAGCACGCCATCGTCCGCAGCCTCGTGGCCGACCCCTCGGTCGACGCGGTCGTCGCCGCCCCCGGCAACCCCGGCATCGGGCTGGTGGCGCGGTGCGAGCCGCTCGACGACGTCACCGACGGTGCGGCCGCCCTGGCGATCGCCCGCCACCACGAGGTGGACCTCGTCGTCATAGGCCCCGAGGTCCCGCTCGTCGCCGGCATGGCGGACGTCCTGCGGGACGGCGGGTTCGACGTGTTCGGGCCCTCGGCCGACGCCGCTCGCCTGGAGGGGAGCAAGGCCTTCGCCAAGCAGGTGATGTCCGCCGCCGAGGTCCCGACCGGGCTGGCCCACCTGTGCACGACCCTCGACGAGGTCACCGACTCGATGGACGCGCTCGGCACGCCCTACGTCATCAAGGACGACGGTCTCGCGGCCGGCAAGGGCGTCGTCGTCACCGAGGACCGCGAGGCGGGGGTGGCGCACGCCGCCGCCTGCCTCGCCAAGGACGGAGGCCAGGTCGTCGTCGAGGAGTTCCTCGACGGCCCCGAGGTCTCGCTCTTCGTCCTGAGCGACGGGGTGAACGTCCTCCCCCTGTCACCCGCCCAGGACTTCAAGCGGGTGGGGGACGACGACGCCGGGCCCAACACCGGCGGCATGGGCGCCTACAGCCCGCTCGACTGGGCGCCGGCCCACCTCACCGACGACCTCGTGAGCCGGGTCGCCCAGCCGACCGTCGACGAGATGCGCCGCCGGGGCACGCCGTTCGTCGGGGTGCTCTTCATCGGTCTGGCCCTCACCTCCCGCGGCCCCCGGGTCATCGAGTTCAACGCCCGCTTCGGCGACCCGGAGACGCAGGTCGTGCTCGCCCGGCTCCGCACCCCTCTCGGCCAGCTGCTCAGGGCGGCTGCCACCGGCCGGCTCGACGAGTACGACGCGCTGCGGTGGTCCGACGAGCATGCCGTCACGGTGGTCGTGGCTGCCCACAACTACCCCGGAACCCCCCGGACCGGCGACCGGGTGGACGGGCTCGACGACGTCGAGGGCGTCCCCACGGCATACGTCCTGCACGCAGGGACGGCGCTCGACGCCGAGGGGGCACTCGTCTCATCCGGTGGTCGGGTGCTCTCGGTCGTCGCCACGGGCGCCGACCTGCGTGAGGCCCGCGAGCGTGCCTACGCGGCGGTCGGCCACGTGGAGCTCGAGGGGTCGCACCACCGTGGCGACATCGCGCTGCGTGCGTCGCGCGGCGAGGTCACCGTCGGCTGATGGACCGCCCGCAGCCGGAGCTCGGCCTCACGGTGGACTGCACCAACGCCCCGGCGTTGGCGCGGTTCTGGTGCCGCGCCCTGGGCTACGTCGAGTCGCCCCCGCCGCAGGGGTGGAGCGACTGGCCGAGCTTCCTGCGTGAGCACCAGGTGCCCGAGGACGAGTGGGACGACGGCGCGACGATCCGCCCGCGCGCCGGCGACGGGCCGTCGATCAGCTTCCTGCGGGTGCCCGAGCCCAAGACCGTCAAGAACCGCGTCCACCTCGACGTCAGGGTCAGCGGCGGGCGCCACGTCGAGCAGTCGCTGCGGGAGGAGCGCATCCGTGCCGCCGAGGCCGACCTCGTGGAGCACGGCGCCCGGCGTCAGCGGGAGGACCGGGTGGACGGTCACCTCGACCACCTCGTCATGGAGGACCCCGAGGGCAACGAGTTCTGCATCGTCTGAGCGTCGCCCCGAGCCCGGAGCCCTCAGTCGTCGACGCCGCGCGCGCTCAGCGCCTCGCCCAGACGGTCCGCGTGCCGCAGCGATCGGACGATCAACGGCACGGCGAACGCGCGTGGGCTCGACCTGAGGCCGCGTGCGTGCTGCGCCTCGCGCACCTCCTGCGCCAGTCCGAGGACCACGTGCACCGAACGGATCCCGAGGGCGAGCATCAGCCCGACCCGCTGCGGGTCGACGCCGAACCGGCGCAGCCAGCCGGCGCAGCGCACGACGACGTCGACCATCGCCGTCGTGCGGGTCGTGAGGGTCACCAGGCCGGCCAGCAGGACGAGCACGACGAACGAGCCCACGACCCCGACGCCGGTCCGCCAGGAGGCGAACACCCACTGGACGGCGAGGAGCGGCACGGCGACCCACGCCAGCCCGACCACCTGCCGGAGCAGCGCCCGCAGCGGCAGGCGCGCGACGGCATACCCGAGAAGGACGAGCGCGAGGGCGAGGGTGACCTGCCACGGCTCCCGCCACACCGCCAGCGCGACGCCGGTGGCCACGAGGAGGAGCAGCTTCGGCCCGGCCCCGACGCGGTGCACCAGCGAGGTGCCGGGGAGGTAGAGCGGGACGGCCTGGACGGGCATCAGCGGGTCGCGAGCTCACGGTAGGCCGCGACCGCCTCGTCGGCGCCACCGTCGTGGACCACCCGGCCCTCGTCGAAGACGAGGACGCGCTCGAAGCCGCGCAGCAGGTCGAGGTGGTGGGTCACGAGCACGACCTGCTGCGGCAGGTCGTCGACGAGGCGTCGGACCATCTCCGCGTTGCGCAGGTCGAGCAGGGTGGTCGGCTCGTCGAGGACGAGCAAATCGGGCCGGGTCACGAGGACGCTCGCCAGCGCGAGGAGCTGCTTCTGGCCTCCCGAGAGGAGGTGGGCCGGGTGGTCGGCGTGGTCCGCCAGCCCGTATGCCGTGAGCGCCCGTCGGGTGCGTTCCTCGACCTCGTCGCGGGTGAGGCCGCGGCGCCGCAGGCCGAAGGCGATGTCCTCGCCGACCGTCGGCATGACGATCTGCGCGTCCGGGTCGGTGAAGCAGAAGCCGACGCGACGGCGGACCTCGCGGCCGTCACGCACCGTGTCCAACCCGTCGACGGTCACCGAGCCGGTGTCGGGGTGCACCAGACCGTTGAGGAGACGGACGAAGGTCGACTTGCCGGAGCCGTTGGCACCGACGACGCCGATGCGCGCCTCGGGAAGGTGGAGGTCGACGTCGCGCAGCACCATCCGTCGCGCCGCCCCGTCGCCGAACGAGTGGCTGACGGAGCTGACGTGGATGTCGGGCACGGGCGTGGGTGGGGCGGGCTCAGGCGTGGATGCGCGAGGTCTCGTCCACCGGCTGGCGACGCGCGGGGATGAGGCCGGGATAGGCCGTGTGGACGCCGACCGCGACGAGCGCGGTGAGGACCGCCTTGACGAGGTCGCCGGGGATGAAGACACCGGCGAGCGTGGTGGCCTTGATGAGCGAGAGGTCCGCAACCAGCGCCATCCCGACGATGCCGATGGCGTTGAGCACGAGGACGCCGCCGAGGACGTTGGCCATGACGCCGAGCGGGACGCGGTAGGGGCGGCCGATCATCTCGGTGAGGCGCCCGACCAGCCAGGCGGCGACGGGGAAGCCCACGAGGTAGCCGACGCTCGGTCCGGCAAAGACGCCGAGACCACCGCGGCCGCCGGAGAGCAGGGGCAGGCCGATCGCGACGAGCGCGAGGAACAGCAGCACCGCCGACGCTCCTCGCTTCGAGCCCAGGATGGCGCCGGCGAGCATGATGCCCATGGACTGGGCGGTGATGGGCACCGCGCCGCCGAACGGCGCGACCGCGGGGATGAGGCCGAGGGCGGCGATGACACCGGTGAACATCGCGATGAGGGCGAGGTCGCGTGACGAAAGCATGCCCGTACTGTGCCAGTTCGCGGTTGCCGCCGGGAGGCGCGGGTCGGCCCGCGGACGGGTGCCGGCGCGCGGGGGGCGCCCTGCGAGAATCGGCGCCATGACGACGCCCGACGCCCAGGCCCCGGTCGCGATCCCCGGCTTCACGCACGTCTACTCGGGCAAGGTGCGAGACCTCTACGCGCCGGACGGCCGCGACGACCAGCTCCTCCTCGTGGCCTCGGACCGGATCTCGGCGTTCGACTTCGTCCTCGACCCTCCGATCCCGGACAAGGGCGAGGTGCTGACCCGGCTGTCGCTGTGGTGGTTCGACCAGCTGGCGGACCTCGTGCCCCACCACGTGGTCTCGACCGACGTCCCCGACGTCGTGGTCGGCCGGGCGGTGCTCGTGCGCCGCCTCGAGATGGTGCCGGTGGAGTGCGTGGCCCGCGCCCACCTCACGGGGGGCGGGCTGCGGGAGTATGTCGCCGACGGCACGGTGAGCGGCCTCGCCCTGCCGGCCGGCCTCCGGGACGGAGACCGTTTCGCCGCGCCGCTCTTCACGCCGTCGACCAAGGCGCCGATGGGCGAGCACGACGAGCCGATGACCTACGAGGCGGTCGAGGCGGAGGTCGGCCCCGAGCTGGCAGCCCGCCTGCGGGACCTCACGACCCGCATCCTGGCCCGTGGCAACGAGATCGCCGGGGAGCGCGGCATCCTCATCGCCGACACCAAGGTCGAGTTCGGGCTCGACGTCGACGGCACGGTCGTGCTCGCCGACGAGGTCCTCACCCCTGACTCGTCACGGTTCTGGCCGGCCGACCAGTGGGAGCCCGGACATCCCCAGCCGAGCTTCGACAAGGAGTTCGTGCGCGAGTGGCTGCTGTCGGCGGAGAGCGGCTGGGACAAGGCGTCCGGGGAGGCGCCGCCACCGCTGCCCGCCGATGTCGTGGAGCGCACCCGCGCGAAGTACGTCGAGGCCTACGAGCGCCTCACCGGGCAGACCTTCTGAGCGGCTCCGTCGCGCGAAGGGATCAGGGTCGCCTGCCACGGAAGGGCCATGTCACCCGAACTCGACGCTCAGTAGCGTCCGAGCAGGGTTGGCACCGCCCCCCGCGGTGGAACCCGGCCCACCCGACACACGAAGAGCAGGAGCATTCATGAAGCGACTCAGCACCATCTGCGTGATGGCCCTCGGACTCGTCCTCGGCGGCGCGGCCTCGGCGCAGGCCGGCGAGTACAACGGCAAGGGAGCGCCCGTCCCCGGCGGGGAGAACGGCAAGTCGGCGTGCTCGTACTCCGGGCGCGACGTCCCGGACAGCGTCGAGGGGAACCCCCCCCGGTCGTGACGACGACGACCTCTCCTCGCAGCGCAACTACACGCAGAGCTACGGCCTCTTCGTCAGCCTGGGCCTGAAGGACTTCGTCCCCAGCCCGGGCGAGGAGTGCCGGGGGAACCTCGCGGCTCACTGAACCGGTTCCCGGGGCTCGACGACCGCCCTGGCAGCCGCGTCCGGCCTCCCGGACGCGGCTGCCGTGCTGTGTGACGTGGCCAGTAGCCTGTGAGTCGGCCCGGCCGCACCACCCCTCGGAGAACCTCCTGTGTTGGTTTCGTCGCACGACCTCGCCCTGACCACCGTCGAGGGTGGGTCCGCCCTCTCGCCGTTCCGGGCGCGGGCCCTGCTCGCCCGGCTCCGCGCGGTCGACCCGGGAGTCACCGGCGTCACCGCGCGGTTCGTGCACTGGGTCGCGAGCGAGCAGCCCCTCACCGTCGACATCACGGCGACGGTCGAGCGGCTGCTCACCTACGGCGAGGCGTATGCCGGTGAGGCCGGTTCCGAGGGGCCGCACACGCTCGTCGTGGTCGGGCCCCGGCTCGGCACCATCTCGCCCTGGGCGAGCAAGGCCACCGACATCGTCCACAACTGCGGCATCGACATCCGCCGCGTCGAGCGCGTCACCGAGTTCGTCCTGGAGGGTGCCGAGCTCTCGGGTGACGCGTGGGGCGCCGTCGCCGCGGTCCTGCACGACCGCATGACCGAGACCGCGCTGCCGTCGCGCGACGCAGCGCGGGCCCTGTTCGACGAGCGCCAGGCCGAGCCGATGGAGCACGTCGACGTCCTCGGAGGCGGGCGGGCCGCGCTGGAAGGCGCGAACACGGCATACGGTCTGGCGTTGTCCGACGACGAGATCGACTACCTCGCGGAGGCCTTCACCGGGTTGCGCCGCAACCCCACCGACGTCGAGCTGATGATGTTCGCGCAGGCCAACAGCGAGCACTGCCGTCACAAGATCTTCAACGCCGACTACGTCGTCGACGGGGAGCCGCAGGTCCGCAGCCTCTTCGGGATGATCCGGCACACCGAGCAGGTCGCCGGTGCCGGGACGGTCGTCGCGTACAAGGACAACGCGTCGGTCATGGAGGGTCGTCGGGTCGAGCGCTGGCTCCCCGGGCGTGGTGACGGGCCGACGGCCTACGCCGCGCGCGAGGAGGACGTGCACGTCCTCATGAAGGTCGAGACGCACAACCACCCGACCGCGATCTCGCCGTTCCCCGGGGCCGCGACGGGTGCGGGTGGTGAGATCCGTGACGAGGGCGCGACGGGGCGCGGGTCCGCGCCCAAGGCCGGGCTCACCGGCTTCGTCGTGTCCAACCTGCACCTCCCCGGCACGGACGAGCCGTGGGAGCGCGAGGTCTACGGCGCACCCGAGCACATCGCGACGCCGCTCGACATCATGGTCGAGGGCCCGATCGGTGCGGCGGCGTTCAACAACGAGTTCGGGCGGCCGGGGCTCGGCGGCTTCTTCCGCGTCTACGAGCAGACCGTCGACGGCGTGCGCCGCGGCTACCACAAGCCGATCATGAGCGCGGGCGGCCTCGGCTCGATCAGCGCCGACCAGACCGAGAAGGTCCGCTTCCCGGCGGGGACGCTCCTCGTCCAGATCGGCGGGCCGGGCATGCGCATCGGGATGGGCGGAGGTGCTGCGTCCTCGATGGCCTCGGGTGCCAACGCGGCCGAGCTCGACTTCGACTCCGTGCAGCGCGGCAACCCCGAGATGGAGCGGCGCGCGCAGGAGGTCATCAACTCCTGCTGGTCGATGGGCGCCGACAACCCCGTGCTCGCGATCCACGACGTCGGTGCCGGTGGGCTCTCCAACGCCTTCCCGGAGCTCGTCGACGACGCCGGACTCGGGGCGCGCTTCGACCTGTCCGCGGTGCTGCTCGAGGAGTCCGGCCTCGCCCCCAAGGAGATCTGGTGCAACGAGAGCCAGGAGCGCTACGTCCTCGCGATCGCGCCCGGGTCGCTCGAGCTGCTCGAGTCGTTCGCCGAGCGTGAGCGCTGCCCGATCGCGGTCATCGGCGTCGCCGCCGACGACGCCCAGCTGCTCGTGGCCGGCGACTCCGACGACGACGTGCCGATCGACATGCCGATGGAGGTCCTGCTCGGCAAGCCGCCGAGGATGACCCGCGACGCGACCCGGGTGACGTGGACGGGGGACGCGCTCGACGTGGGCTCCGTCGACGTGCTGGACGCGGCCTACGCCGTCCTGCGGCACCCGTCGGTGGCCAGCAAGCGGTTCCTCGTCACCATCGCCGACCGCACGGTGGGCGGCTTCTCGCACCGCGACCAGATGGTCGGGCCGTGGCAGGTGCCCGTCGCCGACGTCGCCGTGACCCTGGCCGACCACGCGGGCTTCGCGGGCGAGGCCATGGCGTCGGGGGAGCGCATGCCGCTCGCGTCCGTGAACGGGCCGGCCTCGGGCCGGATGGCGGTCGGCGAGGCGCTGACGAACCTGCTCGCCGCGCCGCTGCCGGCGCTGACCGGCGTCAAGCTGTCGTGCAACTGGATGGCCGCCGCGGGCGAGTCCGGTGAGGACGCCGCCCTCTACGACACCGTCGAGGCCGTGGCCATGGAGCTGTGCCCGGCGCTCGGGATCTCGGTGCCCGTGGGCAAGGACTCGATGTCGATGCGGACCCGCTGGACCGATGCCGACTCGGGGGAGTCACGGCAGGTGACGTCGCCGGTGTCGCTCGTCGTGTCGGCGTTCGCCGCCCTGCCCGACGTGCGGGGGACGCTCACGCCGCAGCTGCAGCCCGACTCGGCGCTCGTCCTCGTCGACCTCGGTGCCGGTGCCGACCGTCTCGGCGGCTCGATGCTCGCCCAGGTCTCCGGCGTCTTCGGCGGTGACGTGCCCGACCTCGACGACCCGTCTCGGCTCGTGGCCCTCGTCGAGGCGGTGCGTGAGCTGCGTTCTCGGGGGCTGGTGTCGGCCTACCACGACCGGTCCGACGGTGGCCTCTGGGCGACCGTGTGCGAGATGGCCTTTGCCAGCGGTCTCGGGGTGGAGCTCGCCGTCGACACGGTCGAGGCTCTCTTCAGCGAGGAGCTCGGCGCCGTCCTCGGGGTGCCGGCCGACGCGGTGGGCGAGGTCCGCGAGGTGCTCGTGCGTGCCGGGGTCGGCGAGCTCTCCTCGGTCGTCGGCGGCACCCAGCAGGAGCGTCGGGTGCGGGTCTCCGTCGACGGTGAGATGCCCATCGACGAGGCCGTGCGCGACCTGGCGCAGGCCTGGGACGAGGTGTCCTGGCGGATCTCGTCGCTGCGCGACAACCCCGAGTGCGCCGACGAGGAGCACGCGTCCGTCGGGTCCGACGACGACTCCGGCCTGCACGTCTCGACCTCGTTCGACCCGGCCGAGGACGTGGCGGCGCCCTTCCTCAACGTGGGCGCGCGGCCCCGGGTGGCGATCCTGCGCGAGCAGGGCGTCAACTCCCATGTCGAGACCGCCTACGCCTTCCACCGGGCGGGGTTCGAGACCCTCGACGTCCACATGACCGACCTCCAGACCGGCCGGGCGTCGCTGGCCGACGTCGTCGGCCTCGTCGCCTGTGGCGGGTTCTCCTACGGCGACACCCTGGGGGCCGGTGAGGGATGGGCCCGCTCGGTGCTCTTCAACGACCGCCTCACCGACGAGTTCCACGACTTCTTCCACCGCGGTGACACGTTCGGGCTCGGCATCTGCAACGGCTGCCAGATGTTCGCGGCGCTGGCCGACCTCATCCCCGGGGCGCAGGACTGGCCGCGGTTCACCCGCAACCGCTCCGAGCAGTACGAAGCACGCCTCTCGCTCGTCGAGGTGCTCGACTCGCCCTCCATCTTCACCTCGGGCATGGCCGGCTCACGGATCCCGATCGCGGTCGCCCACGGCGAGGGCTTCGCCGACTTCTCCGTCCGCGGCAACGAGGCGCGCGTCCAGCGCGTGGCGCGGTACGTCACCAACGACGGCGGCGTCGCGACGGCATATCCGCTCAACCCGAACGGGTCACCGGACGGGCTCACGGCCGTGACGACCCCCGACGGCCGGTTCACCGCGATGATGCCGCACCCGGAGCGGGTCCAGCGCAACGCCCAGATGTCGTGGACGAGCGGCCGTGTCGAGGACCTGTCGCCGTGGATGCGCCTCTTCCGCAACGCCCGCACCCACGTCGGCTGACGCTCAAGGGGGTGGCGCGGGGGACGGGGCGGTGTCCGCGGCGGCCGCGCTGAACGGCGCCGTACTGGCGCTGCGCTCGAGCACCTGCCGTGGTGCCACGACCCCGGTCGGCAGGGGCTGGCGGGCGGCGGCGCGCATGAGGTCGTCGACGGGCAGTGCGTCGCGCGAGGCGAGCAGGACGACGTTGCCGTAGCCCTTGGACTTGAGGACGCCGTGCAGGGCGACGTATGCCGTCTGCGCACCCGGGCCGAGCGCGTCCCTGGCACCGGCGGCAACGCGGGCGGCATACCGCAGCCCGGGCCGGTCGCCGAGGTTGGCGAGGAAGAGCCCACCCGGTGCGAGGACCCGTGCGACCTCGCCCAGCCACTCCACGGTGGTGAGGGAGGCGGGGACCTGCCCGCCGGCATACGCGTCCAGGACGACGAGGTCGGCACTGTCGGGTGCGAGCGCGGCCACGCCCTCCTCACCACCGAGCGGGCGCACCCGGATCCGGTGGCCACGCGGGAGCGGCAGCTCGCGGCGCACGGCCTCCGTGAGCGCCGCGTCCGGCTCGAGCACGATCTGGGGTGATCCGGGGCGGGTGTGGTGCACCCACCGCGCCAGCGTCAGCCCGGCACCGCCGACATGGGTCACCCGCAGGGGCGCCGGCCGCGCGAAGACCGCGTCGACGGCCAGGGCGAGGTGCTGGACGTACTCGAAGGCGAGGTAGGACGGGTCGCTGAGCGACACCGCAGACTGGGCGTGGTGGCCGACATGGACCCACGTCACGTCGCCGTCGGCGACGAACTCGGCCTCACTCACCCGCACAGCCAAGCACCCCCTCGCGCCGACGTGGCGCGAGGGGGTGCGAGGGGTGGTGCGGCCGGGGACCGGTCAGAGGCCGTCGACGCGGCTGGCCGGAGCGGTCAGACCGGGGTTGGCCTCGAAGTACTCGACGAGGTTGGCCAGGTCCTCCGGGCCGCCGGCGCGGTTCGTGCCCTGCGTGAAGGCGGTGAACAGGTCTCCCCCGTCGGCGAGGAAGTTCAGCGTCGCGACCCGGTAGGTCGTCGTCGGGTCGATCGGCGTGCCGTCGAGGGCCATGGAGCCCCGGACGACGCGCGAGCCCTGCGGCTGCGACGCGTCCCAGCCGTAGGTGAACCCCTCGGACACACCCAGCGCCAGCGTGGGGCGCGAGCCACGGGCGGCCACGGGCTGGTACTGCTGCTCGAGAGCCTGGCGGATCTGGTCACCGGTCAGGTCGATGCTCACGAGCAGGTTGTTGAACGGCGCGACGTCGAACGCCTCGGCGTAGGTGATCTGGCCGGAGCCCTCGGTGTACTTCGGCGTCATCGGCAGGTCCTCGCGAACGCCTCCGACGTTCATGAAGGCGATCTGTGCGCCGCCCTCGTCGGCGCCGTCGGTGCCGGCGAGGATCGCGTCGGCCACGACGTCGGCCATCGGGGTCTCGATGCCGCGGTTGCCGCTGGAGTCACCGAGGATGTCCTCGGAGTGCGTCCCGACGACCTCCGCCTTGAGCGGGCCGGCGAGGGTGTTCCACTTGTCGATGATGCTCGTGATCGCCGGGTCCTTCGGCGCCGTCCGGGCGACGAGGTGGTTGACCGCGCTGGAGCGGTCGCGCACGACCTCACCGTTGCGGGTGTTGATCACGAGACTGGTCTCGGTGACGGTACGACCGTAGTCGTGCGCGCTCGTCACCAGACGCGAGTTGCCTGCCGGGTCCGGAAGCGAACAGATGTAGCCCTGGTGGGTGTGACCGGTGATGATCTGGTCGACCTCGGGCGTGATCTGGGCCGCGATCTCGGCGATCGGTGCGGAGATGCCGTTGCAGCCGTTGATCGTGCCGGTCTGGTAGCCCCCCTCGTGAAGCAGGACGACGATGCTCTTCACGCCCAGCTTCTTCAGGGCTGCAGCCTGGGCGTTCGCGGTCGTGACCTCGTCGAGGAAGTCGACGGATGACACACCGGCAGGGCTGACGAGCGTCGGCGTGGCCTCGAGGGTCATGCCGATGAAGCCGACCTTGACCCCGTTGACGGTCTTGACGGACGTGCCCGGCAGGAGGGTCTGGCCGTCGTCCTTGCGGACCACGTTGGCCGAGAGCCACTGGAAGTCGGCACCGGCGTAGGGCTGGTCGGGGAAGTAGCAGCCGTCGGTCGGGTGGCAGCCGCCGTTCTGCATGCGGAGCAGCTCGTCGGTGCCCTCGTCGAACTCGTGGTTGCCGACGGAGCTGACATCGAGCTTCATCTCGTTGAGCGACTCGACGGCCGGCTCGTCGTGGAACATGCCGGAGAGGAACGGCGACCCGCCGATGAGGTCACCGGCTGCGACGGTGAGGCTCGAGCCCTTGCCGGCCTTGGCCCGCAGGTTGCTCAGCGTGGTCGAGAGGTGCTCGGCACCGCCGACCGGGGTCTGGCTCGGGTCCTCAGTCGGCGTGAGCTTGGGGTCGGTCGCCTCGAGGTGCCCGTGGTAGTCGTTGAACGACAGCAGCTGCACCGTCGTGAGGTTGGGGTTGCCCCCGGGCTTCTTCGGCTCTGCCCGTTCGGCGGTGGCCGGGGCGGCCGCGAGGGTTGCGGCGCAAGCCGCCGCCAGAACGGTTGCGCCGACCCGGCGCCTGGTGGTGATCGTCATGCCAACTCCTGGTTCCGCCACTCCGGTGAGTGCGCGCGCGTCGTCGCCGGCAGGGTCGCGGCAACTCGGCCTATGGTGCCCTGATCGGGGACGTTTGCACAGCCTTCTGTGCAAACGTGACGTGAACGACGTGCGACGGGCCGCTGCGGCGGTGTCGTCCGAGGTCAGACCTACGATGGGCGGTATGCCGCCCCGCCGCCGAGTGCCCGTCGCCGCCGGTCACGCGGCACTCACCACGTGGGTCGCCGACCCTGCCGCGGCCGACCGCGCGACGACCGCGCTGGCAGTGCGGTTCACCCTCGAGGAGCTCGGCATCCGTGCTCCCGGTCGCAGCGTCGAGGTGCGCGTGCCGCCCTTCGGCGTGGTCCAGTGCGTCGAAGGGCTCCAGCACCGCCGTGGCACCCCGCCCAACGTCATCGAGACCGACGCGGCGACGTGGCTGGCGCTCGCCGTCGGCCGCGAGGACCCGGCGGAGGCTGCGGGTGGGGGTCGGCTGAGGGTGAGTGGCACGCGAGCCGACCTCACGGCATACCTGCCGCTCTTTCCCGACCACCCCGACGACGAGACGAGCTGAGCCGACGTGCGACACGGGATCTCGATCCTGCCCGACCTCCCCTGGCGTGAGGCCGGCCCACGGTGGCGGGCGGTCGAGGAGATGGGGTTCAGCCACGCCTGGGTCTACGACCACCTCGTGTGGGGTGGTCTCCCGGACAGCACGTGGTTCCCGGCGGTGCCGACGCTCGCCGCGGCCGCGGGGGTCACGTCGACGATCCGGCTCGGCACCTTCGTCACGTCGCCGAACTTCCGCCACCCCTACCTCTTCGCCCGCGACGTCCTCGCCCTCGACGACCTCTCCGGCGGCCGCTTCCTCTGCGGTCTCGGCACCGGCGGAGACCTCGACTCGACGATCCTCGGGGAGTCGCACGCGCTCAAGGCGCGGGTCGACCGCTTCCACGAGTTCGTGCCGCTGCTCGACCGCCTCCTGCGCGAGGACCACGTCGACCACGACGGGCAGTGGTATGCCGTCCGGGACGCCCGCACGCTGCCGGCGCCCGTCCGCGACCGCGTGCCGTTCGTCGTTGCGGCCAACGGTCCGAGGTCGCTGAGGCTCGCGGCCTCGCACGGTGACGCGTGGGTGACCACGGGCACCGGGGGCGAGACCCTCGGGGAGTGGTGGGACGGCGTCGCCGGGCTGGCGCAGCGGTTCACGGACACGGCCGGGTCGGAGGGCAAGGACCGCTACCTCCTGCTCGACGCCTCCCCCCGGTTCTCGCTGGAGTCGGCCGACCTCTACGAGGAGATGACCGGCCGCGCGGCCGAGCTGGGCTTCACCGACACCATCACGCACTGGCCCCGGCACGAGGCCCCGTACGCCGGGTCCGAGGCGACGCTGGAGGAGGTCGCCTCGCGATTTCGGCCGCGCGGCGGGGACGCCGGGGCCTCCGGTGGCTGCGCGCCCGAGGCGAAGTAACGTGGGCGTGTGAACAGCCCGGTCCGCCGTCCCAACCACCTCCGCGTCCTCATCATCGGCGCGGTGGTCGGCTTCGCCATCGGTGGTTTCCTCGGGGTCTACCGGGGCCTCGAGCCGTCCTCACGCGTGGTCCAGGGTGAGTACTCCACCTCGTCGGCCGTCGGCTACCTCGGCCTCATCGGGGCCATCGTCGTCGGGCTCCTCGCCGCGGCGGTCTCCATCCTCATCGAGAGCATCTCCGAGCGGCGCAACCGATGAGCTCGGGTCTGCGGCTCGCCCTGGGCATCCTGCTCGTCGTCGTCGGGCTGGTCTGGATGCTGCAGGGCCTCGGTGTGCTCGGTGGCAGCGCGATGAGCGGTGTGACCCTGTGGGCGGTCGTCGGACCACTGGTGGCCCTGGCCGGGGTCGGTCTGGCCGTCACGACCCGCCGTCGCCCCTGAGGTCGAGCTCAGGCGAAGGAGAAGAGGGCGACCGGTTCAGAGGTCGGCGCCTGCGAGCCGGTCGCGGGCTCGAGCGTGATGCCGGCGCCGGTGGCGACGGTCGCGTCGCCCTCGAGCATGACGGCGACCGTCTGGTTGGACGTGGGGATGAGCCCGGCGCTGACCATGCCCTGACCCGGCACGTCGAACCAGAGCTGGTAGGCCTTGCCGGCGGGGGGCGTCGGCATCGCGTCGGCGACGAAGACCGCCTTGTTCATCGACGGGCTGCGGACGATGGCGATCTCGGAGGCGCCCATGGGCTGCTCGAGCCGCTGGGCGTCGTCGGCCCGGAGCACCTGCTCGGTGGCGGTGACCTGCTGCCCCGTGGTGCCGTCGTCCCACGGCTGCCACGTCGCGGCGGCGACGCCGATCACCGCGGCGGCGGCGGCTCCCGCGAGCCACGGCTGGACTCGGCGACGGCGCCGGGCGGCGAGCTCGTCGACGACGGGCTCACCCTGCGCGGCGGCGGCGGGGGTGGTGGTGGCGGTGGTGGTCGGGGCGGGCTCGGCGTTCACGGAAACCGCGCCGGCCTGGGGCAGGGGGGAGAGCTGGCGGGTCTGCGAGATGGCGGACAGCACCGAGGCGCGCAGCGCCGGGGGCGGGGACAGCTCGACGTCGGAGGTGAGGGTCGCGGCGGCGGCGCGCAGCTCGGCGACCTCGGCCCGACAGTCGGGGCACTGGTCGAGGTGGATCTCGAAGGAGTCGCGCTCCTCCGCAGTCACGGCATTGACGGCATACGCGCCCGCCAGAGCGTGGGTGTCAGGGTTCATGCCGTCACCTCCAGGGTGTCACGTAGTCGGATGAGACCGTCGCGGATCCGCGTCTTCGCGGTCCCGAGCGGGATGTCGAGGAGGGCGGCCACCTCGGTGTGGGTGTGGCCCCCCAGGTAGGCGAGCTCGACGGCTCCCCGTTGGGTGTCGGTGAGGCTGGCCAGTGCCCGCCTCACGCGTTGCTGGTCGAGGCGGACCTCGACCTGCTCCAGCGTCGAGTCGTGCTCGCGTTCGGCGGTGGTCGTCTCGTAGGTGACCTCGCGTGCCTTGCTGGCCTCGACCGAGCGGATCCGGTCGACGGCCTTGCGGTGCGCGATGGTGAGCATCCAGGAGAGGGCCGAACCCCTGGAGGCGTCGTAGCGGGTGCAGTGCCGCCAGATGTCGAGGTAGGCGTCCTGGGTGACCTCTTCGCTCTGCGCCCGGTCCCGGACCACCCGGACGACGAGCCCGTGGAGGCGGGTGGCGGTCGCGTCGTAGAGCTCCGCGAACGCCGCCTCGTCACCGCGTGCCGACCGGGCCAGGAGAGCGCCCAGGTCCGGCCCCACGGCAGCGGTCGGTAGGGACTCGTCCCCGGATCCGACCGCTGCCATGATGACCATGATGGCCTACGTGGTGTGGAGCCGGATCACATGGCCGGCAGAAGGACACCGTCGATGATGTAGACGGTGGCGTTGGCGGTCTGCACGTTGCCGCAGATCACCTTGGCCTCGCCGACGGTGAAGTCCTCGCCACTGCCCGCGACGGTGATGGTGCCGCCACCGAGGGTCTTGTGGTCACCGGCGATCTTGTCGGGGGCGATCTTGCCCGCGACGACGTGGTTGGTGAGCACCTTGGTGAGCAGGCCCTTCGGGTCGGCCATCGCGGCGTCCATCGTCGCCTTGGGGAGCTTGGCGAAGGCGTCGTTGACCGGCGCGAAGACGGTCAGCTCGGGGGCGCTGTTGAGGGTGTCGACGAGACCGGCCTCACCGACGGCGGTGACGAGGGTCGACAGGAGCGGGTTGGCGCTCGCGGCGGTGGCGACGGGAGCCGTCGACATGCCGTCGAACGAGCCGGCGCCCGAGGCGGGGACCTGGCTGCAGGCGGCGCCGAACGGCTTGCCCGCCATGGCTCCGGAGGTGGACTCGGAGGCGGACTCCGAGGGGGAGGCCGAGGCGCTGGGGGAGGCCGACGCCGAGGTCGAGCTCTCCGTGGTGGAACCGGCGTCGGTGTCGGCCTCCGAGCTGCCGCAGGCCGCGAGGCCGAGCGGGAGGACGAACGCGAGGGCGAGGGCCGAGGAGCGGTGCGTGAGCTTCATGATCGATCTCTTCCTGGAAAGGGTTGGCGTACACCTCTTGTTCGAGGCTGCTCCCCACCCGGATTGCCTGTCGCGCAATGTTTGTCGAACTTTTTTCGCCACCCCCCGACACAGCTTTTGCTCCCCATGGGGGAACCTTCGGGGTCCGGAGGGAAATGTTCCCTCCGGACCCCCACGGTTCCCTCCTGGGGAGCAAAAGTGGGGGCGCGGTGTGGCGGGCGCGGGCTACTCGACGGTGACGGGGATCGTGTGCCAGCCGGTGGCCCCGCGGGGGAAGGGCTCGGTGCGCTGCTCCGGCTGGACCGCCCCGGTGAGGTCGGTGGCACGGACGGTCAGCTGGTGCTGGCCGGCGGGCGCGTCCCACTCGAGGTACCACTGGCGCCAGTAGTCGATGTTGGCGTCCGGTCCGAGCATGGCCTGCTGCCACGGTCCCTCGCCGATGCGGACCTCGACCTTCTGTATGCCGCGTCCCTGGGCCCAGGCGACGCCGCCGATGACGTTCTTGCCGGCCTTGAGCTGCGCCAGGCCGCGGGGCGTGTCGATCCGCGACTGGGTGAGCACCCGCCCGTCGATGGCCCAGTCGCGCTCGGTCCAGTAGGCCTTCTTCTCGGCGTAGGTCGTGGCGGTGAGGCGCTCGACCCACTTCGTGGACCCCACGAACCCGAAGAGGCCGGGGGTGACGAGGCGCACGGGATAGCCGTGGCGGCGGGGCAGCGGCTCGCCGTTCATCCCGATGGCGAGCAGGGCCTCGCGGTCGTCGGTCAGCGCCTGGACCGGGGTCGAGATCGTCATGCCGTCGACCGACGTGCTGAGGATCTGGTCGGCACTCGAGCGGACCCCGGCCTGCTCGAGCAGCTGGCGGACGGGGACGCCGAGCCAGCGCGCGGCACCGATGTAGCCGCCGCCGACCTCGTTGCTCACGCAGCACATCGTGATGTCCTTCTCGACAAGGTTCATGGCCGTGAGGTCGGCGTAGCTGATCGAGAAGGGGTTGTCGACGTCGCCGTCGATGGTCAGCTCCCAGCTGTCGGCATCGACGCGCGGGATGACCAGCGCGGTGTCGATCCGGTAGAAGTCCTTGTTGGGCGTGCGGAACGGCACGAGTCCCTTGACCCGGCCCTCGAGCCCGGCCGGCAGCGGCGGCAGCGCCTCGGCCGCGGCGGGCAGGGAGGCCGAGGACGGGGCGATCGCGTCGGACGTGAGCTTCTGGCCCAGCCCGCCGACGGCGGCCGCACCGACGGCGGTGCCGCCCGCGGCGAGCAGGAAGCTGCGGCGCGCCGGCGCGACCGGGGCTCCCGTCTCGCGGGCGTTGTGGTCGGTCGGTCGCTCCTGGCGCGCTGCGACGCCCTCTTCCGTGCCCCCAGCACGCGGAAGAAGACCGAGCAGCAGTCCGAGAACGGCCACGCCGACGAGCCCGGTCACCAGACCGGGGATGACGTCAGCAGGCCCCGCCGTGGGACGCAGGACGGCCGCGGCGGTGGCGAGCAGGGCCAGCGCGAGGATGACGAGCCGGCCCACGGTGGGTCGGCGCGCCGCGAGCACCCCGGCCACGGCGGCGAGCAGGAGCGTGACGAGCGCCACGCTGCCGATGAGCACCGGCTTGTCGGCGGTGCCCATCGTCCGGACCGCCCACTCCTTGACCGGCGTCGGCGTCGCGTCGATGACGGTCGAGCCGACGGCCAGCACCGGGGAGGCCTCCGGGGCCACGAAGTACGCAGCCAGGTGACCGGCCGCGGCACCGGCAGCGGCCGCGAGCAGGCCGCTGGCGGCATACGGCCAGCGTGAGCGGGTGGTGCCGGAAAGGTCCATGTCCAGTCATTCGGAGCCGAGGCCGGTGCGGATGGGTGGCGGACGGTCGCACCGGTGTCCCGCGTGCTCGTGGGACACTGACAGCGTGGCACGCGGAGACGGACGACTCACCCACGACCTCATGCCCGGCGAGAAGGGCCCTCAGGACGCCTGCGGCGTCTTCGGTGTCTGGGCCCCCGGCGAGGACGTCGCCAAGCTGACCTACTACGGCCTCTACGCCCTGCAGCACCGCGGTCAGGAGTCGGCGGGCATCGCCGCGTCCAACGGTCGCCGGCTCCTCGTCTACAAGGACATGGGCCTGGTCTCGCAGGTCTTCGACGAGCGGTCGCTGGGATCGCTCAAGGGCCACCTCGCGGTCGGCCACTGCCGCTACTCGACCACCGGCGCCTCCACCTGGGAGAACGCGCAGCCGACCCTCGGCGGCCACGACGGCGGCACCGTGGCGCTGGCCCACAACGGCAACCTCATCAACTCCGCGGAGCTGCGCGACCTCGTCGACGAGCGCACGGGAGCCGGCCCGCACCCCGGCGAGCTGGGTCGCGGCAACACCACCGACACGGCCCTGGTCACGGCCCTGCTCACCGCCGACCCCGACCGCACCCTCGAGGACTCCGCGCTCGACGTGCTCCCGCGGCTGCGTGGCGCCTTCTGCTTCGTCTTCATGAACGAGCACACCCTGTATGCCGCCCGCGACCCGCAGGGGATCCGTCCCCTCGTGCTCGGCCGGCTCGAGCGCGGCTGGGTGGTCGCCTCGGAGACGGCGGCGCTGGACATCGTCGGCGCGTCCTTCATCCGCGAGGTCGAGCCGGGCGAGCTCATCGCGATCGACGAGGACGGTCTGCGCTCGCAGCGCTTCGCCGAGACCGACCGCAAGGGCTGCGTCTTCGAGTACGTCTACCTCGCCCGTCCCGACACGACCATCAACGGCAAGGTCGTCCATGAGGCCCGGGTCGAGATGGGTCGCGCCCTCGCCCGTGAGCACCCGGTCGATGCCGACCTCGTCATGCCCACCCCGGAGTCGGGCACGCCCGCGGCGATCGGCTACGCCCAGGAGTCGGGCATCCCCTACGGGCAGGGCCTGGTCAAGAACGCCTACGTCGGCCGCACCTTCATCGCCCCCTCGCAGACCATCCGCCAGCTCGGTATCCGGCTCAAGCTCAACCCGCTCAAGGACGTCATCAAGGGCAAGCGGCTCATCGTCGTCGACGACTCGATCGTCCGCGGCAACACGCAGCGCGCGCTCGTGCGGATGCTGCGCGAGGCCGGGGCCGCCGAGGTCCACGTCCGCATCTCCTCGCCCCCAGTCCGCTGGCCGTGCTTCTACGGCATCGACTTCGCGACCCGGGCCGAGCTCATCGCCACGGGCATCGGGGTCGAGGAGGTCTGCCGCTCGCTCGGAGCCGACTCCCTCGGCTACATCTCCGAGGAGGGGATGATCGCCGCCACCGACCAGGCGCCCGACAAGCTCTGCACCGCGTGCTTCACCGGCACCTACCCGATCGAGCTGCCCTCGGCCGACCGGCTCGGCAAGGGGCTGCTCGAGCTCGAGTTCCCCGTCGACGCCGGCGCCAGCGACGTCACCGACACGGGGACGCTCGACGTCGACCGGGTGTCGGTCACGGCCGCCGGTGGCGCCGCGGAGGCCGTGCGCCGCCCGTGACCCGTCTCCGGTGCACACCGATCCGATCACTAGGCTGACCGGCGTGAGCGGACAGGGCGAGCAGATCACGTATGCCGCGGCAGGCGTCGACGTCGAGGCAGGTGACCGTGCCGTCGAGCTGATGAAGGCCGACGTGCGTCGGGCGACCCGGCCCGAGGTGCTCGGCGGGCTCGGCGGCTTCGCGGGCATGTTCGACGCGAGCGCCCTGACCCGTTTCGAGCGGCCGGTCCTCGCCTCGAGCACCGACGGTGTCGGCACCAAGGTCGCCATCGCGCAGGCGCTCGACCAGCACGACACCATCGGCTTCGACCTCGTCGGCATGGTCGTCGACGACATCGTCGTGTGCGGGGCGGAGCCGCTCTTCATGACCGACTACATCGCCTGCGGCAAGGTCGTGCCCGAGCGCATCGCCGCCATCGTCGGCGGCATCGCTCGTGCCTGCCAGCAGGCGGGGGTGGCCCTCGTCGGCGGCGAGACCGCCGAGCACCCCGGTCTCCTGGGTCCGGACGAGTACGACGTGGCGGGCGCCGCCACGGGCGTCGTCGAGTACGCCGACGTGCTCGGACCCGACCGGGTCACAGCCGGTGACGTCGTCCTCGCGCTCGAGTCCAGCGGCCTGCACTCCAACGGCTACTCGCTCGTGCGCCGCATCGTCTCCGCCGCCGGCTGGGAGCTCGACCGCGACGTGCCCGAGTTCGGGCGCACGCTCGGCGAGGAGCTGCTCACCCCCACCCGTGTGTATGCCGCGGACCTCCTGGCGCTCATCCGTTCGGACGGCGTCGACGTGCACAGCCTCAGCCACGTGACCGGCGGTGGGCTCGCGGCCAACCTGGCGCGGGTGCTCCCCGACACCGTGCTGGCCCGGGTCGACCGCTCCACGTGGACCCCGCCTGCCGTCTTCAGCACGCTTCAGCAGCTCGGCAACGTCCCGCGCGACGACATCGAGCGCACGCTCAACATGGGTGTCGGCTTCGTCGCCGTCCTCCCCGCCGCGTCCGTGGACCGTGCCGCCGCGGTGCTGGCAGAGCGCGGTATCCGGTCGTGGGCCCTCGGTGACGTGCAGGCCCTCGACGGCGCGAGCCTCGACTCCGGCGCCGAGGTCGTGCGGGGCGCCAAGGGTGTCGACGGCGGCTCGGTGCAGGTGCTCGGCGACCACCCCTCCGCCTGAGCCGCGACCGCTCGTCGCCGAAGTTTTTCCGTCGGGCGCTACTGGCCGGGGTCGGGTCGGGGTATGGCGCCCCCACGCAGGCCAGCGCGCCTGGTGACGTGAGAGGCCGCATGAACGCTCCCGAGAACTCCCGACCGCCCCATGACGACGACGACCGCCGTCGCGTGGCAGGTGCGCCCGGGTCTGCCCGCGTGGACCGCACCGCCAGCACCCCCACGGGCGGGGAGACGGTCACCCGCCGCTACCGTCGCGGCCTCGGCGCCCCCTGGTGGCTGGCGCTGGTCGGTGTCCCCGCCATCCTCGCCGCCGTCGGTCTGGGCCTCGACGGTGACGATGACGCCCGTGCCGCCCACCCCGCGACCTCACAGGGTCCGGCCGGCAGTGCCAGCCCGAGCGCGGACGGCGCAGCCTCGCCCTTCTCGGTGCAGCGCGTCGGCAACGAGGTGACCCTGACGGGAACGGTCCCGGACGAGTCGGCACGCAGCGCGATCGTGGACGACGTCAAGGGCAGGCTTCCGGGCGTCAACGTCGTGGACAACCTGCAGGTGGCAGCCGGCGCTCCGGCCGCCGGGGCCGCGGTCACCGCGCTCGCCGAGGCCGCCAGCGCCGAGGACTTCTCGCTCGAGGCCGACGGGGAGACCGTCGTGCTCAAGGGCGTAGCCGCCTCGGAGGAGGCCAAGGCAGCCGCGGAGACCGCGGCGAAATCGACGTTCCCCGGGGCCACGGTGGACAACCAGCTCACCGTCGGCGCCGGAGCCTCCCCCTCCGCCAGTCCGAGCCCGTCGCCGAGTGCCTCACCCAGCGCCGGCGGTGACGGCTGCGCCACGCTCGCCACCGACATCAAGGCGATCACCGAGCGGACCAAGATCACCTTCCCGGACGACCAGGCGACGCCGACACCGGCTTCCCGGACAGCGCTCAAGGAGATCGCGCAGACCTGGAAGGCCTGTCCCGAGGCGCCGGTCGTCAGGGTCGGCGGCTACACGAGTGCCCCCGGCAGCGCCGCCAAGAACCTGCGGCTGAGCGATGAGCGCGCCCGGAACGTGCGCGCCGTCCTCATCCAGGGCGGCATCGGGGCCGACAAGGTCGTGGCCAAGGGCTACGGCGAGACCACGTTCATCGCATCGAACTCGACGGAGGCGGGCCGCGAGGCCAACCGACGCGTCGAGATCACGGTCGGCTGAGGAGGCCACGCATGACCGAGTTCTTGATCCAGTGGTTCTGGTACCTCATCGCCTTCGCGGTGGGTGCCCTCGTGGCGTGGCTCGCCGCACGCCGCATCAAGCCCACGAGTGAGGACGAGGCCTTCGCCGACCTCCCGCACGCGACGAGGACGGGAGACTCCCGATGAGTGACGTCAGCTGGTGGCTCATGCTGCTCTCGTTCGTCCTGGGGGCGGTCATCACGTGGCTCTGGGTGGTGCGCCGAGCCACCCGCCGGGTGGCACACGTCGTGCGGAGCGAGCGGCACGTCGCCACCGCTGCGCCCGTCGGACGGGTCCACCACGACGCAGACGCGGAGGAGGAGTTCGAGGACGAGGAGTCCGCCCGTCGCGCCGGGTCCACGAGGTGGGACGAGCGCCACGGCTGAGTACGCGACCTCCTGACACGACGTCAGGGGAGGGAGCATCCTCGGACCATGTCCCTGCCAGAGCAGCCGCGCCTCCAGCCCGACGCCGCCTCCCTTCCTGCTCCGCGGCCGGTCGACGGACGTCCGGTTGGTGCCCGGGTGCGGACGGCGCGGTGGTGGGCGGTCGGGGTCCTGACCGCCGCGACGGTGGCGCTGGCCGCCTACCTGGCGCTGGTGCTGCTCGCCACGTGGCTGATGGTGTCGGCCGTCGACGCCGTCACCGACCTCGGGACCAGACCGCTCGACGTCACGTCCCTCCTCCTCGACGTGGCTCCGGGCCTGCTCCTCGGGTGGTGCGTGGGCCTCATCCTGGCGGGCGTGCTGGCTCGGGGGCAGGCGCTCGGCGCGCGCGCAGCCGGGTGCGTCGCCGGCACGCTGGGCTCCTTCGCCGGGGGAGCGGTGCTCGCCGCGACCGGCATCCTCTGAGAGGACCCGGCGACCGTCAGACGATCGTGATCTGGGGTCCGTAGAGCGCCATCGCCGCGAGGGCGCGCTCGTGGTTCTCGACGGTGGAGCCCGCGCACCCGGCTGCCGCGACCCGCACGGTGGCGCCCGCGTCGGCAGCGGGCAGCGCCGTCGAGAGCACGCAGCAGTCGGTGGAGACGCCGGTGAGCATCAGCTGAGCGTCGTCGCCCACCACCTCCCGCAGGACCGGCCACTTGCCGAACGTCCCGGCAGAGATGACCCGGTCGGCCACGCCGGCCAGCCCGGGCACGACGGCATACAGAGGGTGGTCGTCGGGGACGAGCGCGAAGGGCCAGGTCTCGTAGTACGGCAGCCACGACCCGCCGAGCGACGGGTCCGCGACGAAGTGGGTGACGATCGTGCGCTCCGGCCCGAACGCGGCCGCGAGCGTCGCGATGCGGGGCATCGTCTCCGCCCACATCGGCGAGCCCCAGGCGCTGGTGGCCGGGTCGGCGAAGATGGCCTGCGGGTCGACGACGACGAGCCACTCGTCCGGCAGCGGCTCGACGGCGTCCACCGGGGGGCTCACGCGCCGCTCTCCTGGCGGCGCACCGTGCCGCGACGGGCCACCCAGGTGACGGCGAACGACAGGACGAGCGAGAGCAGGACGCCGAGGTTGGCGTAGGCGAAGGTGCCCTCCCAGTACGCCCCGGCCGGGTCGTCGACGAAGGTGCCGAGACCGAGGGGGTCGAGCAGGAAGCCCTGCCAGTTGTTCCACGTCGCGTCGTCGGCGAAGTTGTTGACGACCAGCCCCCAGCCGAGCACGGACGCGACGACCATCGTCCCGATCGACACCCAGTCGTAGGCGCCGTAGCGGCCCCGGGAGTCGAAGAGCGCGTCGTCGTCGTAGTCGCGGCGGCGCAGGGCGATGTCGGCGATCATGATCCCCGCCCACGAGGCGAGCGGCACCCCGAGCGTGATGAGGAACGACTGGAACGGGTTGATGAAGCTCTCGGCGACGAAGACGACGTAGAAGGTGCCGAGCGTGAGGATGACGCCGTCCACGAGCGCGGCCATCGGGCGCGGGATCCTCGCGCCGAGCGAGATGAGGGTGAGCCCGGAGGAGTAGATGCCCAGGACCGCTCCCGACACCAGCGACAGGATCGCGGCGAGGAGGAACGGCACGAGCACCCAGGTGGGCAGCAGCGTCGCGAGGGTACCGATCGGGTCGGCGGCGATGCCGGCGAGGACCTCCTCGTCGGAGCCGGCCAGGGCGAGGCCGTAGCTGACGAGCAGGGCCGGCGCGAGGGCGCCGCCGAAGGTGTTCCAGCCGACGATCGCCGCACCGCTGGCCGTCCGGCGCTGGTAGCGGGACCAGTCGGCGGCGATGTTGATCCAGCCGAGGCCGAACCCGGTCATGACGAGGGTGAGCGCGCCGATCACCGGGCCGATACCCCCCGAGGGCAGGGCCGAGATCGCCGACCAGTCGAGGTGCTGGACCGTCATGGCGACGTAGAGGATCGTGATGGCGCCGGTGACCCAGGTCAGCACCGACTGCATCCGCATGATGATGTGGTAGCCGGCGACCGAGGCGAGCACGATCATCGCGGCGACGACCACGGCGGCGATGACCTTGGTGATCGTGCCCCCGCCCCAGCCGAGGCGCTCGAAGATCGTCGCGGTCGCGAGGACCGCGAGGATGGCGAGGAAGGTCTCCCAGCCGATGGAGGTCAGCCACGAGACGACACCCGGCACCTTCTGCCCCTTGACGCCGAACGCGGCGCGCGACAGCACCATCGTCGGGGCGGAGCCCCGCTTGCCGGCCAGGGCGATGATGCCGCACAGCGCGAAGGACACGACGATGCCGAGAATCGTCACGACGACGGCCTGCCAGAAGGAGATGCCGAAGCCGAGGACGAAGGCCGCGTAGGAGATGCCGAACACCGACACGTTGGCCGCGAACCACGGCCAGAAGAGGTCACGTGGTGAGGCGGTGCGGTCCGCCTCGTCGATGATCTCGATCCCGGTGGTCTCGACCCCGAGCCGCCTGGCGGCATCGGCGGTGCGCACGTCAGTCATGCCCGTGAGCATGTCAGATCACCGGAGGCAGAACACACAAGCCGCACGCGCACGTGCGAGTCAGGATCGGACGGACGACCGGACGTCAGCGACGTCCGCTGGCCCACTTGTCGTAGTCGTCGTCCTCGTCGGTGTCGCTGGACGGCGCGACCCGCGTCGAGGGCAGCGACGGCGCGCTCCCGTGAAGTTCGCGCTCAAGCGAGCTCAGGTCGGTGTCCGGGCTGTAGTACTTCAGCTCCCGGGCCACCTTGGTCTGCTTGGCTTTTGCTCGGCCGCGCCCCATGGCGAGACCCCCTTGTGCGTCTGCCGGGCGACATACCCGAAGGGACGGCCCCAGAGGGGTCATCCCGTATCGAGCTGTGGTCCCGGGAATCGTGTGTGTGTCGTGGGGTCAACGCTACATCAGGGCGGACTGATTCCGCTCCACCGGTCAGCGGTCGGGAAGCCAGATCGTCGGGGACCCTGCGGCCATGCGCTGCTCGGCGATGTGGTCGGCAGCCGCGGCCGGGCTCTCGCCCCGGTCGTCGGCCGCCCGGAGGACCTCGAGGGTGTGCTCGAAGATGGCGCTGGCCCCCTGCCTGGCCCGCTCGAAGTCGAAGCCGCGCAGCTCGTCGCTCACCTGGATGACCCCGCCGGCGTTGACGAGGAAGTCGGGGCAGTAGGTGATGCCCCGGGCCACGAGCCGGTCCGCGGTGCCACCCTCGCCCTCGGTGACGAGCTGGTTGTTGGCGCCGCCGCAGACGATGCGGGCGCGGAGCATGTCGACGGTGTCGTCGTCGAGGGCGCCACCGAGCGCGCAGGGGGCGTAGACGTCGAGGTCGCTGCGCACGAGGGCCGCGACGTCGCCCACGCTCTCGACCGCCGGATGGGTGGCCAGCACGCCCGTGACGGCCGCGACGTTGACGTCGGTGACGACGACCTGGGCACCGTCCTCGACGAGGTGGCCGGCGAGGATGCGACCCACCTTGCCGACTCCGGCGACGCCGACCCGCCGACCGCGCAGGGTGGGCTCGCCCCAGACGTGCTGGGCGGCGGCGCGCATGCCTTGGAAGACGCCGTATGCCGTGAGCACCGAGGAGTCGCCCGCACCACCGTTCTCGGGGGAGCGACCGGTCGCGAACCGGGTCGTCTCGGCGACCACGTCCATGTCCTGCACGTAGGTGCCGACGTCGCAGGCGGTGACGTAGCGCCCGCCGAGGCTCTCGACGAAGCGGCCGTAGGCGCGCAGCAGCTCCGGGGTCTTCGCGGTCGCCGGGTCCCCGAGAATGACCGCCTTGCCGCCACCGTGCGGGATGCCCGCCATCGCGTTCTTGTAGCTCATCCCGCGCGACAGGCGCAGGACGTCGGCCAAGGCCTCGTCGCCGCTCGCGTACGGGTAGAAGCGCGTGCCGCCGAGCGCCGGGCCCAGCGAGGTGTCGTGGATGGCGAGAATCGCGCGCAGGCCCGAGGCCGGGTCGGAGCAGTGGACGACCTGCTCGTGCTCGGACGTATCGAGCGGGTCGTGGGCGGCGGGACGGCCCGCGGGGACGGTGACGGACGACGCGGTCACGGTGGCGACTCCTTGGTCAGTGAGGGCTGCGGGATGGTGCAACAGGTGCTCGGCGTGGGTCGCACGCACCCTCACAGGCTAGTAGGGCCGGTCAGCCCTCGACGCCCGTCGACCCGTGCGGGGCGCCCACCGGCTTGGACTCCGGAGACCCGCGCTCACGCAGGTAGATCGCGAGGACCACCATGCTCCCCACCGCGAGGAACTCGGACTGCCAGTTCTGGAACGTGCGGCTCCAGAAGTCCGGGGCGGCGAGGTAGTCGCCGAACCCGAGGGGGGCCTTGAGGTCGCGGATCTGGTCGGCGTTGAAGGCGGCGCGGCCGGCGACGAGCTGGGCGCTCCAGGACCCGAGGAAGATCAGCCCCATCGTCAGGCCGAGGGAGTGCGAGTAGAGCCGGCGGCGCCACCCGTCGACCACGGCCCAGCGTGGCGATCCGGGCAGCGCGAAGCGCCCGACCCTCTGCTCCTCGTCGCTCTCCCGGCCGACCTTGTCGAGCTCCTTGGACTCCGGGGACCCGCGCTGCACGAACCACACGGTGAGGACGATGAAGAGGAGGAACTGGAGGTACTCGGACTGCCAGTTCTCGGCGAGGTCGACGGCGAACGTCGACGACGCGAGGTACTCGGCCATCCCGATGGTCGGGAACCCCTGGTCGCGGGACTCGCCGTTGAGCTCGGCGAGGCCGGCGACGGCCTGACCGACCAGGGCCACGAGGAGCAGGCCGGCAAAGACCAGCGACAGCCCGTGGTCGCGCAGCGCACGGAGGCGTCCGGTCATCGGGAGCTCACCCCCATGGCGACGCACCAGACCAGCCCGGCACCGATGAAGAGCAGCCACCCGAGGAACGTCCAGCGCATGGGCGTCACCGTCCCTCGACCGAGCAGTCGTAGGGGAGGTCCTTCCCGCGGGGCTCGCACCCGGCGGCGGTCACCAGCCAGCCCTCGTCGAAGCGCGCGAGGAACAGCGTGGTGGCGCCCCAGCGCACCATGGCGTCCCGGCCGTAGACCTCGACCGTGGGCTCGGTCCCGCTGGGGCCACCCTCGGGGGCCACCTCGCCGAGCGCGCCGGCGCAGTCGTCGCCGACCGAGCGCAGCTCCTCGAGGGTGGCCGGGGCGAGCAGGTCGCAGGCGCCCTCCGGTGCTGACGAGGCCGCCGCGAGGAAGGCCGTCGCCGCGTCCCCCGCAGCAGTGTCCTCGACCGATCCGCGGGCGGCGCACCCGCCGAGGACGAGGGCCAGCGACACGGCGAGCACGGCCGCTGAAGCCGGGAAGCCAACGGCACGGAGAGGACGGGGCGTGTGACGGATGTGACCTGGCACATGGCAACTATGGCACCGGGATGGGCGAGGATGGCCGCATGCGCATCGGCTACAAGGCCTCGGCGGAGCAGTTCGCCCCAGGTGACCTCGCGGCATACGCCGTCCTCGCCGAGGAGCTGGGACTGGACTCGGTCACCATCTCCGACCACTTCCAGCCTTGGCGGCTCGAGGGTGGGCACGCCCCCAACTCGCTCGCGTGGCTGTCCTGGGTTGCGGCCCGCACCGAGCGCGTGATGCTCGGCACGTCGGTGATGACGCCGACGTTCCGCTACAACCCGGCGGTCGTCGCCCAGACGTTCGCGACGCTGGGGTGCCTCGCCCCCGGCCGGATCATGCTCGGTGTCGGCACGGGTGAGGCGCTCAACGAGGTCGCCGTGGGGTCGGTCCCCGAGAGCGGGTGGCCCGAGTTCAAGGAGCGCTACGCGCGGCTGCGCGAGGCGGTGCGGCTCATGCGCGCGCTGTGGACGCAGGAGTCGGTGACCTTCGAGGGCGAGTTCTACCGCACCGAGGACGCGCGCATCTTCGACCGCCCCGACCAGCCCGTGCCGGTCTACGTCGCCGCCGGCGGCCCGCTCGTCGCGAGGTATGCCGGCCGGTCCGGTGACGGCTTCATCTGCACCTCCGGCAAGGGCCGCGAGCTCTACGCCGACAAGCTCCTGCCCGCGGTCGCGGAGGGCCTGGCGAAGGCCGACCGGTCGCCCGCGGACATCGACCGGATGATCGAGATCAAGCTGTCCTGGGACCCCGACCCCGATCGCGCGCTCGAGAACACCCGCTTCTGGGCGCCGCTGTCGCTGACCGCCGAGCAGAAGCACTCCATCACGAGCCCGGCCGAGATGGAGCGGGCGGCCGACGAGCTGCCGATCGAGCAGGTCGCCCAGCGCTGGATCGTCGCCTCGGACCCCGACGAGGTCGTGGCGGCCGTTCGCGAGTACACCGACCTCGGCTTCGACCACCTCGTCTTCCACGGACCCGGGCACGACCAGGAGCGGTTCCTGCGGACCTTCACCGAGCAGGTCGTGCCGGGGCTGCGCGACCTCGTCCCCGCCACGGCCGTCACGGCGGCCCCCGACGACGCGGAGGCGAGCGCCTGATGGACGCCACCGCGATCTCCGCCACCGAGCTCGACGTGGCGACCCTCGTCCTGCGTCTCGCGCTGGGACCGATGCTCGTCCTCCACGGCCTCAACAAGGTCCGGGGCGGGCTGTCCGGCACGGAGAGCTGGTTCGAGTCGCTCGGCCTGCGCCCCGGGTGGCTGCACGCGCGGGTCGCCGCCGCCACCGAGATCGGGGCCGGGATCCTTCTCACCCTTGGCCTGCTCACCAGCCTTGCGGCCATGGCCTTCGTCGGTCTCATGACCGTGGCCGCCCTCACCGACCATCGCGGCAAGGGCTACTTCATCTTCAAGGGCGGCGCCGAGTACGTCGTGCTCGTCGCCATGGTCGCCGTCGGCATCGCCGTCGCCGGCCCCGGCCGCTGGTCCCTCGACTCCGCCCTGGGCCTCGACCTCGCCGGTCTCGGTTGGGGCGCCGTCGCCCTCGTCGGGGGCCTCGCCGCGGCCGCCGGCCTCCTCGCCACGTCCTACCGTCCGCACCAGACCAGGAGCAACGCATGACCCTCTCGCCCCGCGACGCCGTGATCGTCGACGCCGTCCGCACCCCCATCGGCCGCCGCAAGGGCTCGCTCGCCGCCGTCCACGGCGTCGAGCTCTCGGCCCACGTCCTGCGCTCCCTCGCCGAGCGCTCGCAGCTCGACCCGGCGCTCGTCGACGACGTCATCTGGGGCTGCGTCCAGCAGGTCGGCCAGCAGTCCTTCAACCTCGGCCGCAACGCGGTCCTCACGGCGGGTTGGCCCGAGTCGGTGCCCGCCACGACGATCGACCGGCAGTGCGGCTCGTCGCAGCAGGCGGTCCACTTCGCCGCCGCCGCGATCCAGTCCGGGCAGCAGGACGTCGTCGTCGCCGGTGGCGTCGAGATGATGACCGCCGTGCCGATGGGCTCGCCGCTCGTCAACAAGGACCTCGGCTTCCCCTACCCGACCTCACTGCTCGAGCGCTACGGCGTCGACACGTTCAACCAGGGCATCGGGGCCGAGCTGATCGCCGAGAAGTGGGGCCTGTCCCGCGAGACCCTCGACGCGTATGCCGTCCGCTCCCACGAGCGGCTCGCCGCCGCCATCGACGCGGACCGCTTCTCCGACCACATCGCGCCCGTCACCCTCGCGGACGGCTCCACCTTCTCGGTCGACGAGGGCCTGCGCCGCGGGACCTCGCTGGAGTCGCTGGCCGAGCTCAAGCCGGTCTTCAAGGACGACGGGGTCATCCACGCCGGCAACGCCTCGCAGATCAGCGACGGCGCCTCTGCCGTGCTGCTCATGGCAGCGGAGAAGGCCGAGTCCCTTGGCCTGACTCCGATCGCGCGCTTCCACACGGGAGCGCTCGCGGGTGACGACCCGGTGATGATGCTCACGGCGCCGATCCCCGCGACGCACAAGGTGCTCGAGCGCTCCGGCCTCTCGCTGTCGGACATCGGCGTCTTCGAGGTCAACGAGGCGTTCGCCTCCGTGCCGCTCGCGTGGCAGGCCGAGTTCGGCGTCGACGAGGCGCTGCTCAACCCCAACGGCGGCGCCATCGCCGTGGGCCACCCGCTCGGTGGGTCCGGGGGCCGCATCATGAGCGACCTCGTCTTCCACATGAAGCGCGAGGGCATCCGCTACGGCCTGCAGACGATGTGCGAGGGCGGCGGCATGGCCAACGCGACCATCCTCGAGCTCGTCCGGGCATGAGCGACGCGACCGCGTCCACCCCGACCGGTGAGGTCCGGGTCGAGGTCGAGGGTGCGGTCGGGCGAGTCACGTTGGCCGCACCAGAGCGCCTCAACGCCGTGGCGCCCCCGATGCTCCGGGACGTGGCCGAGGGGGTGCGGCGGCTCGACGCCGACCCGGCCGTGCGCGTCATCGTGCTGTCCGGGGACGGGCGGGCGTTCAGCGCCGGCGCCGACCTCGGTGTGCACGTCGACGAGGGCGACCTCGACGCGACGCTCTTCTGGGTGGGCGCCGCCGTGCGGGCCGTCCTCGAGGCTCGGACGCCGGTGCTGTCGCTCGTGCCCGGGGTGGCCGCCGGGGCCGGGCTCTCGCTGGCCCTGTCCGCCGACTACGTGCTCGTGGCGGAGGACGCCGTCCTGGTCCTCGCCTTCGGCGCCCTCGGGCTGATGCCCGACGGCGGCGCCACCGCGCTGGTCGCGGCGTCGGTCGGTCGCGCCCGCGCCCTGCGCCTCGCCCTCACCGGCGAGCGACTCTCAGGCACCATGGCCGAGCGGTGGGGCCTGGTCTCCGAGGCGGTGCCGTCGGATGCGTTCGCGGCGCGCGCCGAGGAGCTCACCGCCCAGCTCGCGACGCTCGCCCCTGAGGGGACCGCCCTCACGACGGCGGCGATCACCGCCGCGACCCTCGACCTCGACGCGACGCTCGCCCGCGAGGAGAGCGGTCAGCAGGCGCTGCTCCGCACCCCCGACTTCGTCGAGGGGCTGACCGCCTTCCGCGAGAAGCGGCGACCGGCGTTCGGGTCGTGACCACCGCCATGGGCGAGCCGGGCACCGAGCGGGCGCGGACGGCATACCGGTCGTCGGACTGGACGGTGGCCGACCTGCTCGCGCTCAAGGGCGGGCGGACGATCTCGGTCGTCGTGCCGGCGCGGGACGAGGAGGCGACGGTCGGGTCGGTCGTCGAGCGGCTCGTGGCCGACCTCGTGACGGGTGGAGGCGGCCTCGTCGACGAGGTCGTCGTCATCGACTCCGACTCCACCGACGCCACGGCTGAGGTGGCAGCCGGGGCAGGGGCCCGGGTGGAGGCGGCCGCGGCGATCCGGCCCGACCTCGGGTCGGTGCCGGGCAAGGGCGAGGCGCTGTGGAAGTCGCAGTTCGTCACCCGCGGAGACCTCGTCGTCTTCGTCGACGCGGACCTCGTCGACTGGGGCACGCACTTCGTCACGGGCCTGCTCGGGCCGCTGCTGGTCGATGAGCGGGTCCACCTCGTCAAGGCGGTCTACGACCGGCCGATGATCGACGCGGAGGGGCGCGAGGAGGAGACCGGAGGCCGGGTGACCGAGCTCGTCGCCCGTCCGTGGCTGGCCCTGCACCGGCCCGAGCTCGCCGGGACCGTGCAGCCGCTGTCGGGGGAGTGGGCGATCCGGCGCACGGCGCTCGCGTCGTACTCCGTGCCGGTCGGCTACGGGATCGAGATCGCCGCCCTCATCGACACGGCCGACACGTTCGGGGTGGAGGGGATCGCGCAGGTCGACCTGGGCCGGCGCACGCACCGGCACCACCGCCATGACACGCTCGGCCTCATGGCAGTGCAGGTCCTCGCAGCCGCCGACCGACGCCGGGTCAGGTCCGACGGCGAGGCGCCGAGCGCGAGCGCGCCCCTCGTCGACGAGACGACGGTCCTCACGCAGTACGCACGGCGCGCCACGGGCTTCGAGCCCGTCACCACCCCGGTCGGCATCGGCGAGCGTCCGCCCGCGGCGTCATGCTGACCTTCCGGCTGGGGCGCCGCGAGTTCGACGCCCGCTCGCGCCTCGTCATGGCGATCGTCAACCGCACGCCGGACTCGTTCTACGACAAGGGGTCCACGTGGAGCGAGGACGCCGCCTTCGACCGGGTCCGTGAGGTCGTCGAGCAGGGCGCGGACATCGTCGACATCGGCGGCATCAAGGCCGCTCCCGGCGTCGAGATCGGTGCCGACGAGGAGAAGGCGAGGGTCGTCGACTTCGTCGCGGCGGTGCGGGCGGAGCACCCGGACCTGCTCATCAGCGTCGACACGTGGCGCGCCTCCGTGGGCCGGGCCGTCCTCGAGGTCGGTGCCGACATCCTCAACGACGCGTGGGGTGGAGCGGACCCGGACCTCGTCCGAGTGGCCGCGGAGTTCGACGCCGCGGTGGTGTGCACCCACACCGGAGGCGTCACGCCGCGGACCCGCCCGCACCGCATCGAGTACGACGACGTCGTGGCCGACGTCGTGGGCTCCCTCCTCGCGCAGGCCGACCGGGCCGTGGCGGCCGGCGTCGACCGGTCCCGCGTCGTCATCGACCCGGCACACGACTTCGGCAAGAACACGTGGCACTCGCTGGAGGTGACCCGCCGGCTCGACGAGCTCGTCGCCCTCGACTGGCCGCTGCTGGTCTCGCTGTCCAACAAGGACTTCGTCGGTGAGGCGCTCGACCTGCCGGTCGGGAAGCGGCTCACGGGAACGCTCGCCACCACGGCGATCTCCGCCTGGCACGGCGCGCACATCTATCGCGTGCACGAGGTGGTCGAGACGCGTCAGGTGCTCGACATGGTGTCGGTCATCTCCGGCGACCTGCCGCCGGCCCGCACCGCCCGGGGGCTCGCGTGACTCGTTCTGCCGCCCCGGGAGCACGTGGCCCGGTGACCGACGTGGTCGTCGTCCCCGGTGCGCCGCTGCTGCTTCCGGAATACCAGGGCCGGACCCCCGCCGACGCGGGTCTCGTCGACGACTGCGCCGCGGTGGTCCGGGCGGCCGTGGCGACGGCGTCACACGTCGTCGTCGTGCACGCCACCGACCGCGAGCCGCGCAGCACCCGCCCACCGGTGGGCCTGCGGGTGGCTGACCACCTGCTCGCCGCCTCACACCTCGACTTCGACGTCGAGCACCTCGCCGTGGCGTGGGACGCCCCGGTCGCCGACTGCGTGGGCGCCGGCAGGGCTCTCTCCGAAGAGGGCGCCGGGTCCGCGGAGCACCCGACCACCCTGCTCGTCGTCGCGGACGGGTCCGCCCGGCGCACCGAGAAGGCGCCGGGTCACCTCGACCCCCGGGCCGCCGCGGTGGACGACGCCCTCGTCGACGCCGTCCGCTCCTGCGCGGACGGCGGCCTGGGCCGCCTGCTCGACCTCGACCCCGACCTGTGCGCCGACCTGCTCGTCGCCGGCCGCGCTCCGCTCCAGGTCCTTGCCGCCGCCGCGGAGGGCGTGCCCCTCGCCGTCGAGTCGCTCGAGGTCAGCGACCCCTTCGGCGTCCTCTACCTCGTCGCCCACCTCACCCGCACCCCCTGACCCCAGCTCTCGCTCCCTCCGCTCGCGATCGGCGAGGTCCCGTCCTCCCGGGAAGTCGCGGCGGGACGATGCGTCGCGCGGACGGCATACGGGCGGTGCCGACAGGATCTGCACGGAACCTTCACAGGTCGTGCGCCCACCGACCGCACCGCCTCTCCTAGCGTCCTCCTCATGATCTCCGTGAGCGGACTGACGAAGCAGTACGGCGCGGTGCGCGCCGTCGACGACCTCAGCTTCGAGGTGGAGTCGGGGAAGGTGACCGGCTTCCTCGGGCCGAACGGCGCCGGCAAGTCGACGACGATGCGGGTGGTCATGGGACTGGACCGACCGACCGCCGGGACCGCGACGGTGAACGGCAGCTCGTATGCCGCGTTCCCGGCACCGCTGCGGGAGGTCGGGGCGCTGCTGGATGCGGGTGCCATGCACCCGGGACGCTCGGGCAGGGCGCACCTGCGGATCGCCGCCCACAGCAACGGAATCCACCGTGACCGGGTGGAGGAGGTCATCGAACAGGTGGGTCTGGGCAAGGCGGCCGGGAGGCGCATCAAGGGCTACTCGCTCGGGATGCGGCAGCGGCTGGGCATCGCCGCAGCGCTCCTCGGGGACCCACCCGTCCTGGTCTTCGACGAGCCGGTCAACGGCCTGGACCTCGACGGCGTGCGGTGGATCCGCAGCCTGCTGCGCGGGTTCGCGGAGGAGGGGCGCACCGTCCTCGTCTCCAGCCACCTCATGAGCGAGATGCAGCTCATCGCCGACCGTGTCGTCGTCATCGGGAGGGGACGGCTCATCGCCGACACCGACATGCCCGGCCTCCTGCGGGGCCTGGGCGGGCAGCGGGTGCGGGTGCGCACGCCCCAGGCCGACGGGCTCGCGAGGGCACTCGGCGCGGAGGCCGAGGTGGGGCGACCCGCGCCCGACGAGCTGGAGGTGAGCGGCCTGCTCGCGAGCGAGGTCGGCGACCTCGCGCACGAACACGGCATCCGGCTCCACCACCTCGCCGAGGTCGAGCAGTCCCTCGAGGACGCCTACCTCTCGCTCACGGAGGGCAGCGTGGAGCACCACGGACACGCCCTGGACGCCCTCGCGCAGGGAGCGGTCCGATGAGCACCGCGACGGTGCTGGCCCGGGCCGGCCGGGCGGAGTGGAGCCGGATCTGGAGCGTGCGCTCGAGCTGGGTCTTCACGGGGCTGATCTCGTGCGCCGTGGTCGGCCTGGGGCTGCTCGTCGGCATCGACGTCGCGAACAACCCGGAGTCGGTGCCTCCAAGCGCCTCCGCGTGGGAGGGCGCCCGCTTCACCGCGATGTTCGCCCTCTTCGGCACGGTCGCCATGGCGGTGGTGACGAGCACCGCCGACCACGGCACCGGAGCGATCGTGCCGACGCTGCAGTGGACTCCGCGACGCGGCGTGCTGCTCGCCGCACGCGTCCTCGTCATCGCGCTCACCGTCACCGCCCTCGGGGTGGCGCTGGTCGTCGCGGCCAGTGTCGTGGTGTGGGTCCTGGCACCACCGCGGGTGGGGCTGCCGGCCGGTGACGGGTTCCGGTCGATGGGCGACATCGTCGTCGTCCTGGGCTGCGGAGCGCTGCTCGGGATCGGCCTCGGCCTCGCGACCCGCAGCACGGCCGGCGCGTTGGTGCTCGCCATCGCGCTGCTGCTCGTCCTGCCCCTGCTCGTGGCGCAGCTGCCCTTCGAGTGGGCCGCGACCACGTCGGCGCGGCTGCCCGGGTCCGGGGCGCTCTTCCTCATCTTCGGCGAGGGCCCGCTCGACGACATGACGGTGACGTCGGCGAGGCTCACCATGCTCGCGTGGGCGGTGGGCGCCATGGCCGCAGGCGGGTGGCGCCTGCTCCGCAGCGACGCCACCCGCTGAGGTCTCACGGCGCCGCGCGACGTCTAGTCTCGACAGGGACCGGAGGAGGAACCATGACGAACGACCACGCTGCTCGGACCACGACACGGGTGAGGGTGACCGACGACGGACCAGTGCTGGTCGACGGGCCGGTGGAGGTGGTCATGGACGACGGCTCGACGGTACGCTCCGAGCGCCGGGTCGTGGCGCTGTGCACCTGCCGGAGAAGCCGGATCGCTCCGTTCTGCGACACCAGCCACCGCACCAAGGTGCGCGCCGACCGAGAGGTCACCGCATGACGGCTACCGACGTGCGGGTCCTCCGGTCACCCCGCCTCCCGACCGCCCGCGGACCCATCTCCCGAGCGGTGATCGACCACTGCTCGGGCCGTGCGCTGCCACTGCCTGCGGAGGTCTCCGTGGCCGACCCCTACGGCGAGGACCTCCAGCTCGCCCTGTACGTCTGCTACGAGCTGCACTACCGGGGCTTCGACGGTGTACCGGACGCCATGGAGTGGGACCTGCCCCTCCTCGGCCTGCGCCTCGAGCTCGAGGAGGTGTTCCTCGAGGCCCTGCACCGCGACGTCGCCGGTGGCACCGACGTGGACGCCGAGGTGACGGAGCTGCTGACCGAGACGGTGGGGGCCCGAGGCATCTCGCACCACCTGCTCCGGGACGGGACGCTGGAGCAGTTCCGCGAGTACGTCACCCACCGGTCGGCCTACCACCTCAAGGAGGCGGACCCGCAGCTGCTCGTGGTCTCACGGATGGCGGGACGCGTGAAGGCCGGCCTGCTCACGGTCCAGCACGACGAGTACGGCGCCGGCAGGGTCGAGGCGATGCACTCCGAGCTCTACGCGGCGATGATGCACGAGCTCGGGCTGGCCTCGACCTATGGTGACCATCTCGACCGGGTGAGCGGCTCGGTGCTCGCGGAGGTCAACCTCATGTCGCTGTGCGGGCTGCGGCGCGAGCTGCGGGCCGCCGCCGTGGGCCAGTTCGCGCTCATCGAGCTGACGTCGTCACCCGGGTCGGCGCGTCTCGTCCGCGCCGCCCGACGGCTGGGGTGCGGGCCGGCGACCGAGCGGTTCTACGCCGAGCACGTGGAGGCCGACGCGGTGCACGAGCAGATCCTGCGTCGCGAGGTGATCGCACCGATGCTCGCCGATGAGCCGGAGCTCGCCGAAGGCCTTGTCTTCGGCATCCAGGCGGGGCAGCTCCTCGGCAGCCGGTTCGCCGACGAGGTGCTGGACGCGTGGTCGTCGGGGCGGTCCAGCCTGCGGTGACAGCCGTCGTCCGCTCGGAGGCGCGCACCCGCTCGACGTCCTAGGGTGGTCGGGCCAGCCCGGACCAGCCCGACCCGCTCCGGACCTCCTCCCTCGGGTGAGGCTGTCCGCAACAGATGGGACACCACATGGAGATCCTGCACTCGGCCATCGCCATCCTCGGGGCGATCCTGCTCATCATCCGGTTCAAGGTCGACCCGGTCATCTCGCTGCTGCTGGCCTGCGTCTACCTCGGCCTCGCGACCGGTCTGGGCGCCGACGGCACCGTCGAGCAGATCACCGGCGGGTTCGGCGAGATCATGGCCGAGGTCGGGCTGCTCATCGGCTTCGGTGTCCTCATCGGGGCGCTCCTGCACTCGATGGGCACGTTCCGCGACCTGGTCGGCATCCTCGCCACCCGGGTCGGCAAGCGACTGCCCTACGCCATGGCCGGCACGCTCGCGACGATCTTCCCGTCCATCTACGTCGACGTGCAGGTGGTCCTCGCCGCACCCATGGCCAAGGAGTCCGCGCCTGCTGTCGACCGCCGGCTCGGGCTCCCGTGGCTCGCCGGTGCGTTGGGCGTCGGTATCTTCTCCGGCTACGTCTTCGTCGTCCCCGGGCTGGCGGCCGTCGCGGTGGCCGGGCTCATGGACGTGCCGCTGGGCACCTACCTCCTCTACGGTCTCCCGATCGGTCTCGCCACAGCCCTGATCACGACCTTCCTCTTCCGCCTGCTGCTCGGTCGCGGCTACTGGAAGCCGGAGTCCGACATCGACCCGGACGCCGTCATCGTCGACGACCGTCCGCACAGCGAGACCGAGGACGTGCCGCTCGCCGAGTCCGCCGCGCGCCTGCCGCTCGTCGTGCGGCTGCTGCCGATCCTCGTCCCGCTCGTGCTCATCGCCACCGGGGCGATCCTCCAGGTCGCGGACGCGTCCAACCCGGTGCTCGACTTCCTCGGTGACGCCAACATCGCCCTCTTCATCGGCCTGCTCATCGCGTTCGTCATGGTGCGCCGCTCGCTCGGTGCCGACGGCGTCGGCAAGGTGCTCACGGCCGGCTTCCACACCACCGGCGAGATCCTGCTCGTCACCGGGGTCGGTGGCTCGCTCGGCGCCGTCATCGCCGAGAGCGGCATGCAGGACACGCTCAAGGAGCTGTTCTCCGCCGACGAGAACGCCTCGGTGATCGTCAGCATCCTGCTGGCGTGGTTCATCGCCGCGGTGCTGCACTTCGCCATCGGCTCGGTCTCGGTCGGCGCGATCACGGCCGCCGGCATCATCTCGCCCGTCGTCGGCTCGCTCGGCGTCGACCCGGTGGTCATCGCCCTGGCGATCGCCTCGGGTGCGATGTTCGCGCTGCACGTGAACAGCAACTTCTTCTGGATGTTCAGCACCCTGCTGGACCTCTCCACCAAGGGCACGCTGAAGACGCTGACGATGACGACCTCGCTGGGAGCGCTCGTGTCGCTCCCACTCGTCATCGTGGCCAGCCTCGTCGCGGCCCTGTAGCCGCGTCGAGCCCGCACGCGGGTGCAGGCGCACCGGGTGCCGGCGCCCCGCCCGGTCGGCACAGCGGCTCAGCGGCTCAGCGGCTGAGCTGCTCAACAGCTCAGGCGCGGTCCAATGTGGTTGTCCACGAGCGACATCGCGGAGGCGATCGCCATGTGCATGTCGAGGTACTGGTACGTCCCGAGGCGGCCACCGAACCAGACGTCCGGCTCCGCGGCCGCCAGCTCCCGGTAGCGGTGGAGCCGGTCACGGTCCGAGTGGCTGTTGACGGGGTAGTACGGCTCGTCCCGCAGCTCGGCCGCCCGTGAGTACTCCCGGACCAGGAAGGTCGACTCGAACGCCCCGACCACGGGGATGCGACCAGGACCGCGATGCTCGGTTTTGTGTGGACATCCGACCCCCCGCCGGCCGCCGCCTCAGCGTCCTCTGCCGGTGTTGATGGCTGTCTGTCCGATCCACGGACCCCTCCCTACCCACAGATGGGGCAGGGCAAGCAGGATCGTGGGGGTTTGGCGGTGGACCCAGTGGGGCATAGGGGTTCGGTGACCCAGCCCAGCTCCGGATTCCGCCTGACCCCCCTTCCGCACTACACCCGCACCACCCCGGGAGGAAGCAGGGTGACCTGCGGTGGGTGCTGCCTGCCGCTGCCCCTCGGGTGCCTCGTGGGAGTCGTCGCCCTCGGCGCGCCGGCGGTGCTCGGTCTCGTCAGGCGCCGGGTGCTCCACGGCGCGTGAGCCCGTCCCGCGGACGGGAGGGCAGGTGTCGCAGCAGCAGCCAGAGCGGGACGGTGCCGACGACCGCCAGCAGCGCGAAGGGCGGGATGACCGAGAGCGACACCACGGTGGAGGCCGGGTCGGCCCGGACGCCGAACCACTGGTCGACGGCGATGCTCACACTCTCGATCACCCACAGGCCGAGGACCGCCCCGATGACGACGGCGCCACGTGCCTCTCGACGACGCAGCCAGTGCGCGCCGACCGCCGCGAGGGGCAGCCAGATGCCGAGGTCCTGCACGTAGATGGCGTTGGTCTGGACTCCGGTGCCCTCGAGCAGGGGAGTGGGGAAGGCTCGCAGGGACGGGATGACGACGGCGAGCCAGGCGAGGGCGTTCAGCGCCGCGACCACCCACACGTAGGTCGCGATGCCCCTCACCGGGGCCCGCTTCGCGACCTGCCGCCCGACCCGCCGGGTCTCGGGGGCCGGGAGAAGGTAGCCGGTCGCCCAGAGGGCGGTGCCGAGGAGCGCGACGTAGAGGAGGAAGGCCGCGTTGAACGGCGTGAGGAAGAGGAAGAGGACGGCGTTGTAGATGACGTGGAGCAGCGCGCCCGCCCAGAGGACCAGCGCCTCCCGCGAACCCTGCCGGGCCCACCACACCGAGCCGAGGAGAACCGGCACCGCCAGCCCGCCCAGCACGAGCGCGGTGCCCCGTGCAGAGCCCTGCATCGCCTCGGGCCCGTGCAACAGGCCGGGGTCGACGAACGTCCACAGCGCCGCGACGAGGGCAAGCACGGACGTCGCCCATGCGAGCCGGGTCGCGGTCCGGAGGGCGGCGCTGGTGATGCTGGCTGGCTGGTTCGTGGTCCTCAGGCTCTGGATGGTCACACTTCACCCTGTCGCCGGCGACCGCCCACGGACAGGGAACATGGTCCCGCCGGAGTGCAGACGGAGGGGCTGCTCATCCATGATGGGGTGATGGCTTCCACGGCTGACGCACCGCGAGACCGGGCGACCCCCGCGACGACCTCCTGGGGCCGGCCGGGGCCGGGGGAGCACTTCCGTCCCCAGCTCACCCGCCCCGACTGGGTCGACCTGTGCGGGACGTGGGACTTCGCCTTCGACGACGAGTCCGTCGGCATGACGCAGCAGTGGCAGCGTCGCGAGGACGTCTTCGACCGCCGCATCGAGGTGCCGTTCCCGTTCGAGTCGTCGGCCAGCGGCATCGGTGACACCGACTACCACCCGGTCGTCTGGTACCGGCGGACGATGAGCGTCGTGCCGCAACCGGGCCGACGGGTGCTGCTGCACTTCGGGGCGGTCGACTACCGCGCCCACGTCTGGGTCAACGGGCACGCGGTGACCTACCACGAAGGTGGCCACACCCCCTTCGCCACCGACATCACGTCCATCCTCGACCCCTCCGGGGAGCAGGTGCTCGTCGTCCGGGCCGCCGACGACCCGCACGACCTCCGCCAGCCGCGGGGCAAGCAGGACTGGCAGCCGGAACCGCACGCGATCTGGTACGACCGGACATCCGGCATATGGCAGCCCGTCTGGCTGGAGGAGGTGCCCGAGACGAGGATCCGCGACCTCGGCTGGGTCCCCCGGGTCGACGAGCGGGGCATCGACCTCACCGTGCGACTGCGCACCGACCGCCCTGCTCGGCGACATCTCACCCTGCGGGTCGTCCTGCGTCAGGCGGACCGGGTGCTCGCCGACGACACCTACGCCGTCCAGTCGGAGGAGACGCAGCGTCGCATCACCATCAGCGAGAGCGACATGAGCATCGGTCACTCGGACCTGCTGTGGTCACCCGAGAACCCGAGCCTCATCGACGCGACGGTGACGCTGCTCGAGGACGGGGAGGTGGTGGACGAGGTCGGCAGCTACACCGCGCTCCGTGACATCGGCTCCTCGCGGGACCGGTTGCTGCTCAACGGCCGCCCCTACTTCCTCCGGCTGGTCCTCGCGCAGAACTTCTGGCCCGAGACGCACCTTGCGGCGCCGGACGCTGAGGCCCTGCGCAGGGAGGTCCAGCTCATCAAGGACCTCGGCTTCAACGGCGTCCGGCTGCACCAGAAGGTGGAGGACCCGCGGTTCCTCGAGTGGTGCGACCGGCTCGGGGTGCTGGTGTGGGCCGAGATGCCCGCGGCCTACGAGTACTCCGGTCAGACCGTCGCGCGGGTCACGCGTGAGTGGATCGAGGTGCTCGAGCGCGACGCGAGCCACCCGTGCATCATCGCCTGGGTGCCGGTGAACGAGAGCTGGGGCGTGCCCGCGCTCCAGCGTTCCGGGGCGCAGCAGGACTTCGTGCGGTCGATGTACCACCTGACCAAGGCGCTCGACCCCGAGCGACTCGTCATCGGCAACGACGGCTGGGAGCAGCCGGTCACAGACGTCGTCACGGTGCACGACTACACCGCCCAGGGGCACACGCTGCGAGAGCGCTACGGCACGCGGGCCGCCCTCGCCGAGACGGTGGAGCACACCCAGCCGCTGTACCGCGCCATCCTCCTCCCCGGCACCTCCGGCAAGGAGGTGCCGGTCGTCATCAGCGAGTTCGGCGGGATCACGTTCGACCTGGAGCGTCGAGAGGGGTGGTTCGGCTACGGCGCCGTGAGCACGCCTGAGGAGCTGCTCCGCGGCTACGCGGACCTCGTGGAGGCGCTGCTGTCCAGCTCCGTCCTCGCGGGCTTCTGCTGGACCCAGCTCACCGACACCCAGCAGGAGCGCAACGGCCTCCTCACGTCCGCGCGCACCCCGAAGGTGCCACTCGACCAGATCCGGGCGATCACGACCCGGCTCTCGGCCGCGGTGGCCGGCGACGCCGTCAGCGAGTTCGCCTACGGCGACTACGTGCCGGCAGAGCCGCCCTCGGACGACTAGCGCGCCGCGCCGCCCGCCGCCGAGTTTCAGCCGGCGTCTCGGGTGAAGACCACCATGCCGTCGTCGGCTCGCCCTCGGCTGAGGCCGGAGCAGGTGTCAAGCACGTCGGCGATGAGCTCTTCGGCGATGACGGACCGGACGTCGGACTCCTCGATGGCCCGACACTGCATGCTGCGGAAGGTGACGTTCCCCGGGTCCGTGGCGTCCAGCGACCACGGGCGACGGGGCAGCATCTCCTCGGGAACGGCGAGCACCGACGAGTTCGGCAGGCCGGTCTTCAGCGAGGCGACGTTGCCCGAGGTGAAGAACAGTCCGACCGGCTGGCGCAGGGTGCCCGCAAGGTCCTTGATCTCGCGGGCCTTCTCCTGGTTGACGACCGGCTGACGCACCCAGGCGGTGCTGCGGAAGACGCCGGCGGGTGCGAACTCACCGGTGAGGCGCTTGTAGGTCAGCTCGGGTGACGGCGCCTTGATCACCGTCGTGGCGAACACGGCGGCCGGAAGGCAGGCCAGGAGGAGGGGGTAGGCCAGCCGAGGTGTGGGTCGGCGACCGTCGAGCGTGGCCACCGCCGCGACGAGCAGCCAGACCGCGATGACGCTGGCAGGGATGAGGAAGAACTGGAGCTGTCCGAGGCTGCTCGACCGGCCCACGTAGTACGGGAACATCAGCAGGCCCCAGCACCCGAAGTAGAACCCGCCTGCAGCCGCAACGGCTGTCGCGGCGCTGCCGCGCCAGAGCACGGGGAAGGCACTGGCGACACCGGCCACCAGCACGAACAGCACGAGAACGTAGTTGCCGTACGGCGGCATCGGCAGCTGCGCGAACCCCCCGGCGAACTCGAGGCTGAAGGCGACGAGGTACTCGGGACGGAACGGCCCCCCGGTGACCCATACCAGGGCGACGTAGCCCACGGCGAAGCCGACCCATCCCGCACAGGCGAGTCCGAAGGCACGCCAGCCCGCTCGCATCGCGATGACGACGAGGACGGCCGCGACGGTCGCGGGAACCCCTGACTCGAAGTTGTTGAGTGCGGCCGCACCGGCGATGGCGCCCACCGCCACCCACCGGCGTCCCGACCGAGGACGCGCCACCGCCAACAGCAGCACGACGGCCAGCAGGACGGGCAGCAGCGAACGCTCCGGGATGGTCTGGAACAGCCGCTGCAGCCCGGCGGGCAGGAGACCCTCCGGCTGGCTGGGCTTCATCAGCAGGACGGGAACCACCAGCAGGGGAGCGAGCGCCCGCTTCCCCGGCGGCAGCATGAGGGCTGCGGCCACGACCAGGGCGACGACGGTGACGATGCTGAGCAGCGAGACCCAGGCCATGATCGACCACTCGACGTGGTCCGCCACCAGCGGCCGGAAAGGCGCCAAGGGCAGACCGAGCAGGCCGCCGTACTGGGGGACGTAGTCGGACAGGGGCAGGTTCCCGGCGACCGGGCCGAGCAGCTCGTCGATGTTGCGGGCGGCGTGCATGGCGTCGTACAGCCCGCGGGGGGTCTGCACGAGGCTCGGGAGGTAGAGGCCACCGCCCACGGCGAGCGCGACCGGCCACAGGAAGCGCACTGCGTCCTTCGACGCCGGGAGCAGGGCGAGGACGAGGACCGGCACGAGCAGGACGCCCAGGGCGAGGTTGAGCGGACCCAGACCGAACGCCGCGTCGACCCACGCAGCAGAGGCCGCCACCCCGGCGGTGCCCACCACGGTCAGTGCCACCACGGGCCAGCTCTCCAGCAGGCGCGCGGACGCTGCCCTGACGCGGGCCAGCGAGAGGGTGAAGGCGAGCCCTCCGGCTGCGAGCACGGCCACGACCCACACGAGCTTGTCGCGCACCTCGAACAGCGGGTCGACCTCCAGAGGCCGACGCGGGTCTGCGTGCCCGGTGGCCTTGAGGTTGGCCCACAGCGTCAGCACGGCGACGGCGGCAACGGTGATGAAGGCGGCCCCGACGGTGGCGAGCAGCACCGTGCGTGCCAGCGCGGGGCGCGCGCCGCCTGCTGTCACCGACGACGTGGCAGGGGTGGCGCGAGTCGCGTCCCGGCGCTCCCGTGACGGAGCATCCGTGTCGCGAGGCGCCGGCGTGACAGCCGGTTCGGCGATGTTCCTGATGTCCCGTCCCCCAACGGTCGGTCCGGCGTGACGTTGGTCAGGATACGGGACTCGGTCAGGTGGGCCTCGGAGGCGGCCCGGCGCGGCCCGTCAGGTGGCTGGACGCTGCGGGGCGAAGAACGTCCGGATCGGACGGTCCACGAGGGAGATGGTGGCCAGGGACGGGGTCGAACCGTCGACCTTCCGATTTTCAGTCGGACGCTCGTACCAACTGAGCTACCTGGCCTAGGGGTGTTGCACATGCGTCCGCGACCGGTCTGACCTGCGGTTTCACCCCAGGTAGGCCTGTCGCGGCGCGACCATCATAACTCATGGTCGAAGCTCTTCCTGACGCCGATTCGTCTCCGGTCGTGCAGGTTCCGACGGGGAGGTCGGCAGGCCTCTGCCGTGACTGAAGCCATGCCCGAAACGCCGGGCACATCACGGCAGAGGCGTCCGCCTGCGGGGCAGGCGGTCAGCCCTCGAACAGTCGGGGACAGCGCTGGAAAGCGGGGAAGTTCGGATCCGCCTCGATCAGCTGGAGATAGAGGGGGCCCGCGGGTGTCTGATCGACGACGACGTAGATCCCCGTGCCGACGACCTTCGACGCCGGGTGGCCGAAGTCGAAGTCGACCAGGAGGCCGGGCCCAGCGCTTCCGGTGTGAGGAACGGTGCCACGGACGAAGCCAGTGGCGGAGAGGGGCTTGGCGAAGTTGTCCGCGCTGCTGCCGCCCGTGATTCCGGGTGGAGCGAGTTCGCCTTGACCGGAACACCACTGGCCGACGATCTCGTGGACGGTTGCCGACGCCGGGGCGGCCGGCAGCAGCGTGGCGGCTCCCACGAGCGCCACCCCTGCGACAAGTTGTGCCGATCTTCTGGTCATGCGAAACCCCTTTGAGAGACGTGCCTACCTGATGTGGACCAACGGCCCAAGAGAGATGACCGGCCGCCGGTAGTGCGACGGCGCGGCCACCTCGACGTGACCCGGACGAACGACCGTTCGTTTGCAGACAACTCCTCACGAAGGTCCCTGTCCATGACGCGTTCTTGCCATCGCCAGTCGGCAAAAGAGGTCATCACCTCAGTCGCGGCTCAGGAAGAACGCAGTGTCCGAATGTCAGTTGCCTCGGCACAAGCCCAACGTGCCCGGTGCGCCCTTGGGCAGGCCGTAGAACTTCCACGAGTCCGCGGCGGTCTGGACCTGCGAGTCGACCTGTCCTTCTGCGGGGTCCATGTCGTTGAGCCCGCTGGCTGCGCAGGCTGACTGCGCGTGGTCGAGCGCCCCGGTGGTGTTCGTGCTGCCGATGGTCCCGGGTGGTCCCTTGATCTCGCCAGCCTCGGCGGTACTGACGGAGATGGTGAACCCAGCCATGGTGCAGAACAGCACTGCGAGTGATCGCTTCACAACTCTTCCTTCCTTCGGGGGCGCCAGGCGCGGCACCGTCTCTCATCGTGATCCCGTTGCGGCGCCAGCCCCATGACGTAGACGAGTCACCCGTCATGGGCCGCTCAGGCTGGTCCGCGCGGGCACAACCGTGACGACGCGGTCTGGTCGTACCCTGCAGAGGTCCTCAGGGCCCTCGGGCTCGTACGGTGGGTCGAGGACGGCACCGCGCGAGAACACGTCACAAGGAGAGCTCATGGACCGGCAGTTCGGCACGATGCCCGGCGGGGAGCCGGTCTCGGCCTTCACCCTCAGCAGCGACACGGGTCTCCAGCTCACCGTGCTCGACCTGGGCGCCACGGTGCAGAGCATCCGGGTGCCCACCGGCGCAGGGACGTCCGAGGAGGTGGTGCTCGGCTTCGACGACGCCGCCGGCTACACCTCGCCGGACAACCCCTACCTCGGTGCAAGCGTGGGGCGCTACGCGAACCGCATCGCCGAGGCGTCGTTCGAGCTCGACGGGCAGACGTATGCCGTGTCCGCCAACGAGGGTCCGACCTCTCTCCACGGCGGCGTCGAGGGCTTCCACGCCCGGGTGTGGGCCGTCGTGGACTCCGGCTCGGACAGGCTCACGCTGCAGCTCGTCAGCGTGGACGGCGACCAGGGCTTCCCCGGCACGCTGACGGCGACGGCCACCTACGCGGTCGACGGTGACGCCGTCACGATCGACTACGAGGCCACCTGCGACGCCCCCACGGTCGTCAGCCTCACCAACCATGCGTACTTCGCGCTGGGCGGTTCGGACGGGGGCGGCGCCGACGCGCACGTGCTCACGGTCCACGCGGACGAGTACCTCCCCGTCACCCCTGCGTCGACGCCCGAGGGCCGCACCGAGCCGGTGTCGGGCACGCCCTTCGACCTCACGACGCCGACTGCCCTGGGACCGCGGGTCCGGTCCGCCCATCCCCAGGTCGCGCGGGTGGTGGGCATCGACCACACCTTCGTCCTGCGCGGCACCGGCGTGCGACCGGCCGCCCGGCTCGAGCACCCCGGCACCGGTCGCGCCCTCGAGGTCGAGACCGACCAGCCGACGATTCAGGTCTACACCGGCAACCGGCTCGACGGGTCTCTCGCCGGACACGAGGGCCGGCTCCTGCGTCAGGGCGACGGCATCTGCCTCGAGACCCAGCGGCACCCGGACGCTCCCAACCAGCCGAGCTTCCCGTCGGCGGTGCTGCGACCCGGGCAGACGTACCGCTCCCACACCCGCTGGACCTTCTCGGCCTGACGCCTGCACCGTCGCGCTGGTTCCGTCCGCGCGGAATGCGCACGACGTCTCGCCACGTTGGCCCGACCATGCGCGCCATCACCTACAGCCAGTACGGCACCCCCGACACCCTCTCCCTCACCGACGTTCCCGACCCCCGGGTCGGGCCCGGTGAGGTCCTCATCCGGGTCCGGAGTGCCTCCGTCAACCCGGTCGACTGGAAGGTCGCCGCGGGCTACCTCGACCCCCTGATGCAGGTGGACTTCCCGGCGATCCCGGGCTGGGACGTCGCGGGCGTCGTCGAGGCCGTCGGCCTGGACACCCCGGAGTACGCCGTCGGTGACGAGGTGATCGCCTACGCCCGCAAGGACTGGGTCCAGCACGGCACCTTCGCCGAGCTCGTCGCGGCCCCCGTGCGCACCGTCGCCCGCAAGCCGCAGAGCCTGGACTGGAACCAGGCCGCAGGGCTCCCGCTCGCCGGCCTCACGGCATACCAGCTCCTCACGCGGCTCGGCACGAAGGTGGGGGACACCGTCCTCGTCCACGCCGCCGCCGGCGGTGTGGGCATCCTCGCCGTCCAGATCGCGAAGGCGCTCGGCGCCCGGGTCATCGGCACGGCCTCCGAGGCCAACCACGAGTTCCTTCGTGGTTTCGGTGCCGAGCCGGTGTCGTATGCCGACGGGCTGGCCGAGCGCGTGCGTGACCTCGCGCCCGAGGGTGTCGACGTCGTCGTCGACTTCGTCGGTGGCGTGCTGGAGACGACGCAGGCGGTGCTCAAGGAGGGTGGACGGCACGGTTCGATCACCGACGGCACCGTCGCGGAGGCCGGCGGCATCTCCGCGTGGGTGCGGCCGAGCTCGGACGACCTGCAGGCGCTCGCCGACCTCGCCGACGCCGGGAGGCTCACCGTCCCCGTGGCCGAGGTCTTCCCGCTGGAGGACGTCGCCAAGGCGTTCGAGCTGAGCCAGGGCGGGCACGTGCGCGGCAAGATCGCCATCGAGGTCAGCCGCTGACCCCGATCGGTCAGTGCACCGTCGCGAGCAGCACCCCGACGCCGACGAAGAGGCCGCCGAAGGTCCTGTTGAGGGTGCGCTGACCGCGCGGCGTGCTCGTGACCCGGCGCAGCCCCTGCGCCGCCGTGGCGAAGAAGGCCCACATGACGACGACGTCGATGACGACGGTCGTGGCGGCCAGCACCGCGTACTGCGGCAGCAGCGGCCGGTCCGGCCGGATGAACTGCGGGATGAAGGCGAGGAAGAAGACCAGCGCCTTCGGGTTGGTGAGGTTGACGAGGACACCGCGGCGGAACATCGCCCACGGCGTCCTCGTGCCGGTCAGGTGATCCCCCTCGTCGTCGCTCGGTGCTCGAGCGCGCCACTGGCGGACGCCGAGGACGACCAGGTAGGCGGCGCCGCCGTAGCGGACGGCGGTGAACAGGGCGGGTGAGCCGGCAACGACGACGCCCACGCCGGCGGCGACGACGACGATGTGGGTCACCAGGGCGACCTGCTGGCCGAGGATGCCCCAGATCGAGCGGGTCCACCCCACGCCGAGCGCGTTGGCCATGGTGTTGATGGCGCCCGCGCCCGGGGTGAACGAGATGAGCACGGCGGTCACCACGAGGGACGCCCAGACCGACCACGACATGGAGGCAGGCTATGGCCTCGCACTCATGCCTCCATGACCGGCCGGTTCGATGCCACCGCACGTCCGGACATGACGAGAGGCCCACACCTGGTGGTGTGGGCCTCTCCGTGCTGGCGACCCCGACGGGACTCGAACCCGCGACCTCCGCCGTGACAGGGCGGCGCGCTAACCAACTGCGCTACGGGGCCTTGCGGTTGCAAGACCGTTACTGCGTATCCCCAACGGGATTCGAACCCGTGCTACCGCCGTGAAAGGGCGGGGTCCTGGGCCGCTAGACGATGGGGACCCGTCTTCCGACAGGAACCCACGTCGCGCAGCGCGCAGCGCTCGGATCCGTCGTGGACTCGGAAAGCATAGGGGACGATCGCGCCCATTCCAAAACGAGCCCGTCCGTGCGTGCAGCGTCATTCCGTATGCCGGCCCACGCAGAGCGTGGGACCCGCGCGGCCCCTCAGCCGCGCGCCTGCCGAAGGGCCGCGCGCACGAGGTCGATGGCCGCGGACTCGCTGAGCCCGGCCCGCGCCGCGCTGGCGGCGTAGGCGGTCGCGCTGCGGTGGAGGGCCGTGTCCGTCGCATGTCCGCCGGAGGCGACGACCGTCCCGGCGCGACGGCGGGTCGTCACCAGGCCCTCGGCCTCGAGCTCCTTGTAGGCCCGCGCCACCGTGTTCACGGCGAGGCCGAGGTCGCCCGCGAGCGCCCGCACCGTGGGCAGGCGGTCGCCCTCGCCCAGGTCGCCGCGCCCGATGAGCCCGGCCAGCTGCGCCCGGACCTGCTCGTACGGCGGCTCCCCGGAGGCGGCGTCGACGGTCAGCCCGAGGTCGGTCATGACCCCAGTGTGGCCCTCCCTCAGGCGGGGTTGGCCCAGGCGTGGACGCGGTCGGCATCCCACGTCGTGACGATGCGGTCCCAGGGGACGCCGAGCCGCTCGGCCCGCTCGCAGCCATAGGCCTTCATGTCGAGCTGGCCCGGCGCGTGGGCGTCCGAGTCGACCGAGAACAGGCACCCGATCTCGAGCGCCAGCTCGACGAGCTCGTCGGGCGGGTCGCACCGCTCGGGCCGGGAGTTGATCTCGACGGCGGTGCCACCCTCGAGGCAGGCCTCGAAGACGGCTCGGGCGTCGAAGTCCGACTGCGGACGCTTCCCGCGGGATCCCTCGACCAGCCGTCCCGTGCAGTGGCCGAGGACGTTGACGCGCGGGTTGAGCACGGCGGCCACCATGCGTCTGGTCATCGGACCGGAGTTCATCCGCAGCTTGCTGTGCACCGAGGCCGTGACGAGGTCGAGCTGGTCGAGCATCGCGTCGGTCTGGTCGAGGGAGCCGTCGTCGAGGATGTCCACCTCGATGCCCTTGAACAGCCGGAACGCCTCTCCCACACCACGGTTGATCGCGTCGACGATCCCGATCTGCTGGGTCAGCCGCTCCGCCGTCAGCCCGTTGGCGATCCGCAGCTGCGGCGAGTGGTCGGTGAGGACCATCCAGCGGTGGCCGAGCTCGATGCCGGTGAGCACCATCTCGTCGATGGGCGACCCGCCGTCGGACCAGTCGGAGTGCAGGTGGCAGTCGCCCTGCAGCGCGGCATACAGGTCCTCGCCTCCCGCCACGAGCGGACCGCTGCTCTTCTCCTGCAACGACGCGAGGTATGCCGGCAGCTCACCTCTCACCGACTCCTCCACCACCGCGGACGTCGACTTCCCGATGCCGGGAAGGTCCTTGAGCGTCCCGGCGCGGGCCCGCTGCTCGACCTCGTCGTCGTCGATGCCCTTGAGCGCCCTGGCGGCCTTGCGGAACGCCTCGACGCGGTAGGTGCCGGCGCGGGTCCGCTCCAGGAGGAACGCGATGCGTCGCAGGGCGTCGACGGGGTCGACCGGGGCCTCGAGCGGCGGGAGGAGCGCAACCATGGGGCTCAGTCTCGCCCACTGCCCCGGCGCTCGCCGCTAGCGTGGCGGGGTGACAGAGCAGAACCTGCCCGCGCCGGTGGCCGGCCCGGGGCGCATGCGCCAGAGCGCGATCTACCGGCGGGGCACCCTCGGCCAGGCGCCGCGCGTCCCGACGACCCCGCAGCAGCTCGAGGACCGTGCCCGCGAGGTGATGAGTGACCGGGCCTGGGCCTACGTCGCCGGGGGAGCCGGCGCCGGCGCCACCGTGCGCGCCAACCGGGCCGCGTTCGACCGGTGGCAGATCGTACCGCGCGTCCTGCACGGACACGTGAGCCGTGACCTTCGGACCGAGGTGCTGGGCACGTCGATGGCGGCGCCGGTGATGCTCGCTCCTGTGGGAGCGGCCGAGCTCGTCGCCCGCGACTCCGACCTCGCCATCGCAAGCGGCGCTGCCGCGGCAGGGACGCCCTACATCGTGTCGACACAGGGCTGCTCGCCGATGGAGGAGACGGCGACAGCCATGGGTGACGTGCCGTGGTGGTACCAGCTCTACTGGTCCACCGACGAGCCCCTGGTCGACTCGCTTCTCGGTCGGGCCGAGGCCGCAGGGGCGCGGGCGCTCGTCGTCACGTTGGACACGACGATGCTCGGCTGGCGCACCGCCGACCTCGACCTCGGGTCGTTGCCGTTCACCCAGGGCATGGGCATCGCGCAGTACACCTCCGACCCCCGCTTCATGGAGATCGTCCGGCAGCGGGTGGCCGCGGCGGGTGAGGGTCCTTCACCCCTGGCCGGGACCGCGGGCGCCGCCAGGGTCCGAGCCGCCGCCGGCGGGGCACGGACGCTGCTCAACCAGTCACGCCGCCACCCCGGTGGCACGAGGGAGAACCTGCGCTCACCCGTGCCGCGGGCCGCCGTCGAGACCTTCCTCGACATCTACTCCAACCCGGGCCTGTCCTGGAAGCACATCGAGACGCTGCGGGAGCGCACCACCCTGCCCGTGCTGCTCAAGGGCGTCCTCCACCCGGACGACGCGGCGAGGGCGCTGGACGTCGGAGTCGACGGCATCATCGTGTCGAACCACGGCGGGCGGCAGGTCGACCGCTCGATCGCCTCGCTCGACGCGCTCGTGGCGATCCGTGAGCGCGTGGGCCGCGAGCCGGTCGTCCTGCTGGACAGCGGGATCCGCACGGGCGCCGACGTCTTCGTGGCCCTCGCCCTCGGTGCTGACGCGACCCTGCTCGGCCGACCCCATGTCTACGGGCTGGCGCTCGACGGCGCCGACGGGGTGCGCGCCGTCATCGACGACGTCATCGCCGAGCTCGACCTCACGATGGGGCTGACCGGCGCGGCGACCGTCGGCGACATCACCCGCGACGCCTTCCTCCTGCCTCGCCCCTGAGCCGGCCCTCCTCGACGATCTCGGCGAGGGCGGAGAGCAGGCGCTCGACGTCGTCCATGTCGGTGTAGGGCGCCAGACCGACGCGCACGCCGCCCTCGTCCCCGAGGCCGAGGTGGCGCGACGCCTCGATCGCGTAGAAGTGTGAGGCCGGTGCGTTGACCCCCCGCTCCGCCAGAGCCCGTCGCACGTCCTGCGCCGGACGACGGTCCACGGTGAAGAGCAGGGTGGGGGTGCGCTTGCGCGCGTTGGAGTGGACCCGCACCCCGGGCAGCGAGCGCAGGCCGGACTCGAGCCGGTCGAGGAGGCGGTGCTCGTGCTCCTCGAGCGCCTCGAAGCTCGCGAGGATCCGCTCGCGCCGGGACCCGGTGGCGGCCGGGTCGAGGGACGCCAGCACGTCGACCGCCGCCGTCACCCCGGCGAGCAGCTCGTAGGGCAGGGTCCCGAACTCGAAGCGCTCCGGCACCGCGTCGGAGGACGGCAGCAGCTTGTCGATCCGCACCGTCTCGAGGAGCTCGGGAGACGCAGCCAGCACGCCGATGTGCGGGCCGAGGAACTTGTAGGGCGAGCAGGTCCAGAAGTCGACCCCGAGCGAGTCGAGGTCGACCGAGGCGTGCGCCGTCGCGTGCACACCGTCGACCCAGTGCAGGGCGCCGACCTCGTGCACCGCCCGGGCGATCTTGCAGACCGGCGGCTTGGTGCCGATGAGGTTCGAGGCCCCGGTGGTGGCGACCAGCCGGGTGCGCTCGCTCAGCAGCGACGTCACGGCGTCGGAGTGCATCTCGCCGGTGTCCGCCTCGAAGTCGGCCCACCGGACGACCGCGCCCACCGCCTCCGCCGCCTGGACCCACGGCCGGATGTTGGAGTCGTGGTCGAGCCGGGTCACGACGATCTCGTCTCCGGGCGCCCAGGTCTTCGCCAGGGCCCGGGCGAAGTCGTAGGTCAGCGCCGTCGCGCTGCGGCCGAAGACGACGCCGCGGGGGTCGGCGCCGAGCAGGTCGGCGACGGCCTGGCGGGCGTCGCGCACGACCCCCTCGGCCCGGCGCTCGCTGGCCGTGACGTCGCCGCGGTTCGAGATCGCCGACACGAGGGTCGCGTGGACCGCGTCGGCCACCGGCGACGGTGTCTGGCTGCCGCCCGGCCCGTCGAAGAAGGCGGCGGGCGAGGACCCGTCGCTCCCTTCGGCCAGTGAGGGGAAGAGCGCACGGATCGCTGCCACGTCGTAGGTCACGACGACCAACGTACCCAGCGGCGCCCCCGCTCGGGTGGTGAGGTCAGGCGTCGTCGGCCCACGTGTAGCGGCGAACCGTGGCACCGTCGAGGACGGTGAGCCCCTCGTCGTCGACCCGCAGCGCCCGCAGCGGCTCCCCGCTCACCACCCGGCCCGTATGCCGTCCGCCCACCTCGAGCGTCGGCCTGCCCTTCCCGAAGGGCCACCACCAGACCCGCGAGCGGACGGATGCGACCCTGATCGGCTGCTCGGCCGTCGGCGCCGACGCGCAGGGCTCCGACGTCGTCGAGGTGCGGCTCCGGTCGAGGGTCTCGAACATGGTGAGCGCACACCCCCCCGACGACGCCGCGCGCAGGGTCAGACGGCCGTCCGGACCGACGGTCGCCCGCGACTCCGGTCGCAGCACGACGCGGCTCGACGCCGGGTCGACGAGGACGAGGGTGCCGTCGGGGGTGGGCAGGACCCCGACCGTGGGCAGGTTCCCGTCGGCGCCGACGACCGGGGCCGACGTGCCGGTCGCCGTCGGCTGCGGGGTCTGCCACGCCTCCCGCCCGTTGCCGTCGACGCCGATGAGACGGCACCCGCCGGGGGTTCCCCCACAGGCCTGGACCACCGTGACCGACGGCCCGGCCGCGACGAGCGCGAGCGCGTGGGCGGGTGGACCGGTCCAGGTCCAGCGCGATCGCCCGTCCAGCCCGGCACCGTCGAGCCGGTCCTGTCCGAGCACGAGCAGGCGGCCGGCACCGACGGCCGGTGTCCCCGAGGTCACCGAGCCGAGGGTGATCCGGGTCCCCGTGACGAGGTCGACCGCCACCGCGGACCCGCTTCCGACGAGCGCCCGCCCGCCGAGGACCTCACCGCGAAGCCCCGCCGCCTCCCACTGCCCCTCGAGGTCGCTGGTCCGTGGGGTCGTGGACCAGGCGAGCAGGGCGAAGGCGAGCAGGGCGAGGGCGGGCACGACGGCATACGCGATCGTGCGGTGGCGCGTGGCGCCCTCGAAGGAGCGGGTCAGCCACTCGCGCGCCAGCTGTCTCGCGCTCCCTTCAGCCCACTTTTGGCAGCGCGGGCTGCGCGGCGCAGGTTGGCCTTGACCATGGCCTTGGTGTCGGCTCCGTCGGCCGCCCCGGCGCGAGGCGCGGCGGGCGACCCCTTCTGGCCCTCGTAGGGGATGGGCGCCCACAGCTCGTTGAGCCCTGCGTCGGGGTCGTCCATGACCTCCGCGGGCATGTCGCGCAGGTGCAGCCCGGCGTCCTTCGCGGCCTGACGCGCCTCGTCGTCGTAGGGGCGCTTGCGCCAGGCGTCGACGAGGTAGGTGCGCGTCTTGGTGTAGTCGCAGTACCGCTTGGCGTGCGAGTCGTTGGCCCCGATGTGGGCGAAGATCGCGATGCGGTCGCCGTCGGCCTCGGCCACCTCGTCCGACGTGAACCGGTCGTGCTCGGTGGGCATGGGGAAGGGCGCGTCGGGGTCCTTGAGGAGCATGCCGTTGCCCGAGTGGGTGATGCGCATGCTCCACACGGCGAGGTCGCCCGGCTTGGTCTTGACGTAGAGGACCTCGCCCTCCGTCGTGTTGCGCATGTCGTGCGACCCGATGCGCAGGTTGAGCCCACCGGTGTGCTCCGAGTGGTCCTGGCAGTAGATGCCGAACCTCAGCTGGGTGTAGCGACTGTCCCAGTCCGGGGCGTGGGGGTCGACCCGGTCGGCGTTGTCCTTGTGCCAGCCCTTCTGTGTCCCGTTGATCGTGAAGGAGCTGTCCCCGCCGTAGAAGAGGTCATCGGTGCCGAGCAGCTTGCGAGCCACCGCGACCATCCGGCCGTCGGTGAGGACGTGGCGCAGCCTGGGGTTGGCCAGGAGGTCGCCGCCGTAGCCGCGGGAGGCATACGCAGCCTCGCGCAGTGCCTCGATCTCGTCCGGGGTGTAGACGCCGGGGAGGACGGCGTACCCGCGCTCCCAGAACTGGTCCACGTCGAGGGTGTCCACGGCGTCGTGGAGGGCGTTGTCCGACATGAGAGCTCCTCAGGATTCCAACAGAACTGGGCTGCACGGCCCGGTTTCGAGGCTAGCAGCGGGGCCCTCGGCCGTCAGGTGCCCACGTCGCGCGTGTCGCCTCGGGACGCCGGGACCGCCACGGTCACCACGACTGGTGCAGCGGTCGTCCCTCGGCGAAGCCGGCCGTGCTCTGGATGCCGATCGTCGCGCGCTCGTGGAACTCGGCGAGCGTGCGGGCACCGGAGTAGGTGCAGCTGCTCCGCAGGCCGGAGATGATCTCGTCGATGACGTCCTCGACCGAGGGACGGGCGGGGTCGACGAACATCCGGGCCGAGCTGATGCCCTCCTCGAACATCGCCTTGCGGGCGCGCTCGTAGGCGGAGTCGGTCGCGGTGCGGTTGCGGACGGCGCGGGAGGAGGCCATGCCGAAGGACTCCTTGAACTGGCGCCCGGTCTCGTCGGTGAAGAGGTCGCCCGGAGACTCGAGGGTCCCGGCGAACCACGAGCCGATCATGACGTTGGACGCACCCGCGGCGAGGGCGAGGGCGACGTCGCGGGGGTGGCGCACCCCGCCGTCGGCCCAGACGTGCTTGCCGAGCTCGCGGGCGGCCGCGGCGCACTCGAGGACGGCGGAGAACTGCGGCCGGCCGACCGCGGTCATCATGCGCGTCGTGCACATCGCACCCGGTCCGACGCCGACCTTGACGATGTCGGCCCCGGCCTCGACCAGCTCACGGGTCCCGGCGGCGCTGACCACGTTGCCCGCGACGACCGGCACCTGCGGGTCGAGGGCGCGCACGGCCCTGAGCGCGTCGAGCATCCGCTGCTGGTGGCCGTGCGCGGTGTCGATGACGAGGACGTCCGCCCCGGCCTCGAGCAGCTGCGCGGCCCTGGCCGCGACGTCGCCGTTGATGCCGACCGCGGCTCCGATGCGCAGGGCGCCGTCGGCGTCGAGCGCGGGGGAGTACAGGTTGGCGCGCAGCGCACCCTGGCGGGTGAGTACGCCGACGAGCGTCCCGTCCTCGGCGACGACGGGCGCGAGGCGGCGACGGGTGCCGGACAGGGTGTCGTACGCGCCGACCACGTCGACGTCGTCGCGCACCGTGACGAGGTCGCTCGACATGACGTCGCGCACCTGCACGAAGCGGTCGACGCCGCTGAGGTCCTTCTCGGTGACGACGCCGACGGGCCGGTCGCCCTCGGTGACGATGGCGGCGCCGTGCGCCCGCTTGCCGAGAAGCACCTGCGCCTCACCGACGGTCGTGTGCGGGTCGAGAGTGATGGCGGTGTCGAAGACGAGGTGCCGCTGCTTGGTCCAGCCGATGACCTCGCTGACGACCTCGACGGGGATGTCCTGCGGGATGATCGTCAGGGCCCCGCGGCGCGAGGTGGTCTCCGCCATCCGGCGCCCGGCGATCGCCGTCATGTTGGCCACGACCAGCGGGATGGTCGTGCCCGTCCCGTCGTCCGAGGCGAGGTCGACGTCGAGCCGGCTCGAGACGTCCGACCGAATCGGGACCATGAAGACGTCGTCGTAGGTGAGGTCGAACTGGGGCTGGAGACCGTTGAGGAACTGCACGGCCCCACTCTAGGAGGGGCGTGGGGCAGGATCGTGACCGTGAGCCTGCTCGCCCCCTCCCCGGCCGACGCCCAGCGCCGCACCGGTCTGCGCCGGATGCGGGCGCTCGCGCTTGGCCTGCTCGTGCTCGCCGCGATCGTGTATGCCGTGACGTTGCGTTCCGAGACCGGCTGGCTCGGCTACGTCAACGCCGGCGCGGAGGCGGCCATGATCGGGGCGCTCGCGGACTGGTTCGCGGTGACCGCGCTCTTCCGCCACCCGCTCGGGGTGCCGGTGCCGCACACCGCGATCATCCCCAAGCGCAAGAACGAGATCGGACGCAACCTCCAGGAGTTCGTCACCGAGAACTTCCTCACCGAGCAGGTCGCCCGTGAACGGCTGGCGTCCGCACGGGTGGGGGAGCGGCTCGGCGAGTGGCTGCTCCTCCCGGCCCACCGCACCCGGGTGATGTCGGAGGTCGTCCGCGTCACCCGCGCCGGCCTCGGGCGACTCTCCGACGAGGACGTCCGGGAGGTCATCGAGGACTTCCTCCTGCCGCGGCTGGCGAAGGAGCCGATCAGCCCCATCGCAGGCTCGCTGCTCGAGGGCGTCGTCGGCGAGCGCACCCACCACGGGCTCGTCGACCTCGCACTCGAGCAGCTGCACGACTGGCTGGGCGACAACCCCGGCACCTTCGCCTCGGTCATGGGCGAGCGAGCACCGTGGTGGTCGCCCCCGTGGGTGGACGACCGGGTCATCGGGTGGAGCTACCAGCAGGTCCTCACCTGGCTGCGCGACATTCGTGAGACGCCCGGGCACCCGGCCCGTGTGGCCCTCGACGACCTGCTCACCCGGCTGGCGCGCGACCTCCAGACCGACCCCGAGGTCATGGCGCAGGCGGAGTCGCTCAAGGAGCGGCTGCTGTCGCACCCGCAGGTGCCGGAGACGGCCCTGGGCCTCTGGCGCTCCTTCGGCTCGGCGCTCGAGACGGCGATGGACGACCCCACGTCGTACTTCCACGTGCGAGGGGACGAGCTGCTCGAGCACCTCGGCCGCCACCTCGTCGAGGACGAGCCGTGGCGCTCGCGTCTCGAGGGGCACCTCGGCGAGGCGGTGTCGTTCTTCGTCAACACCTACGGCTCCGAGCTCGCCGAGGTCATCTCGGTCACCGTCGACCAGTGGGACGGGCGCGAGGCCGCGGAGCGCATCGAGCTCCACGTCGGCCGCGACCTCCAGTTCATCCGCATCAACGGGACGATCGTCGGCGCCCTCGCCGGGGTGACGATCCACGCGGTGAGCTCGCTCGCGACCTGACCCCGACGATGATCGTGGACACACGACACCCCGCATGCCTCTGCGGCATACGGGGTGTCGGAGCTCCTCGAGGTGGAGGAGCGGGTCAGGTGCGGCGGGTGTCCCCGTGGCGGCCCTGGCCGGGCAGGTCGTCGCGGTCGAGCCGCCCGTCGCGGTCACGGTCGAGCCGGCCGCCGGCCGTGCCGTCGTGGTCCGTGCCGTGGTCCGTGCCGTGGTCCGTGCCGTGGCCCTCGGTGCGGTCGGGACGCCCGTCCCCGTCGGTGTCGACGTCCGGGTCGAGCTCGTCGGCGCGCTGGAGCTTCTCCTCGTACTCGTGACGAGCCTCCATGGCGGGCTCGCGCCGGCGAGCGCTCTCGGTGTCGAGCTTGTCGGCCTCGGCGAGCTTCTGCTCCGCCTCCGCCCGCGCCTGCCGGGCCTCGGCCGCGGCCTGCGTGGCGTGCGCCTCACGCTCGCGCACGACCTGCGAATGCTCCTGCGCCTCCGCGCGGACCTCGGCCGCCTTCTCGCGCTTGGACTCCTCGTTGCGCTTGCGCATCATGGGAACGAGCAGCAGCGCCAGTGCGATGAGCACGACCACTGCGATCACCCACCACCAGATGGTGTCCATCCGGACCACACTCCTTCGATGTCGTGAGGACTGCCCTCACCCTTCGACGTTAGTGACCCCCGGCCCGGTTCGGGGGTTCAGGCCTTGACCGAAAACACGCCCTGAGCAGGACCGACGTCGCCTCAGCCGGCGGGCCGGCGACCGGGGGCCGGGGCAGGAACATCGGGGTCCGCTCCATGTAGTCGCGGTAGCCGGGCCGCTGGCCATCTCCGACTCGAGCAGCCGGGCCCCCGTGGCGAAGGCCAGCACGTAGGTCATGACCACCGGCGACACGACCGTCAGCACGCCCGGCGCGCCGCCCAGCGCGCGACGCCGGATGTGCCAGGCCAGGCGTGCTCCCCACACGGTCACGAGCACGGCGAGGAGCAGGGACCGCGCCGAACGGGTGCCGACGGCATACGTCACCCAGGCGATGGCCACGAGGACCAGCCCCCACGAGACGTCGACGACCGAGAGCCGGCCGAGCCGGCGCGAGACCACGGCCGTCACACCCATGACTCCTGCCGCATTGAGCAGCGCAGCCACGGTGGTGACGAGGATGTGGCGCAAATGCGCACTTTGGCACGGCGGCGAGCCGCATCGCGCGCACGCTGGCGCTTAGGGTCACTACCCACCTGATCCAGAGCCCAAACCTCTCCTCCAATCCGGTTTCCTGCCGGCAACGAATGGACGGCATGACTCCGAACGACGATGCTCCGCGCACCGCTGTCATCGGCTCCGGCGTGGCCGGGCTGACGGCGGCCCACGTGCTGGCGCGACGCCACCACGTCACCCTCTTCGAGGCGGACACCAGGCTGGGCGGGCACGCCCACACGCACACGGTCGCCTCCGGCGCGGGGCAGGTCCGGGTCGACTCGGGCTTCATCGTGCACAACGACCGGACCTACCCCCTCCTCGGCCGGCTGTTCGAGGAGCTGGGGATCGAGGTGCGCGACACCGAGATGTCCATGTCGATCTCCGACCCCGTCACGGGCATGGAGTACGCCGGGGGGCGGGGAGTCACCGGCTTCCTCGCGCGCCCCCGCCAGCTCCTCTCGCGCGACTTCCTGACGATGCTGCGGTCGGTCCGGCGCTTCCACCGCGAGGCGGCTGCCTTCCTCGAGGCGACCGACGACACCGACCAGACCACCTATGGGGACTTCGTCGCGAGCCGCGACTTTCCGGAGAGCTTCGTCGAGCTGTATGCCGTGCCGCTCGTGTCCTGCGTGTGGTCCAGCGGCCGGGGCGACGCGATGGACTACCCGGCGCGCTACCTGTTCCAGTTCCTCGACCACCACGGGATGCTCAGCATCGGCGGAGCGCCGCAGTGGCGCACGGTCGTCGGCGGTTCGGCGACCTACGTCGAGGCGCTCGCGGCCCGGCTCCCGGACGTGCGGCGCGGGCACGAGGTCCTCACCGTCGAGCGCGACGACGACGGCGTCGAGGTCACCACGGCCGCCGGCCGGGAGCGCTTCGACCACGTCGTCCTCGCGACCCACGCCGACGACGCCCTCCGCCTGCTCGTCGACGCCACCCCGGTCGAGAAGGAGGTGCTCGGCGCCTTTCGCTACTCCCGCAACGAGACGGTGCTGCACCGTGACTCCTCCTTCCTGCCGCGCGCCCGCTGGGCCCACGCGTCCTGGAACTACCGGGCGTCCCGGCCAGGGCAGGACGCGGGTGCCACGGGCGCCGTCGTCACCTACGACATGAACCGCCTCATGGGGCTTCCGGCGTCGGACCGCCTGTTCGTCACGCTCAACGCCACCGCCGTCATCGACCCGGCGTCCGTCGTCGCCGTCATGGACTACGCCCACCCCATCCACGACCTCGAGGCCGTCCGCGCGCAGCGGCGCCGCTCCGAGATCACGACGTCGCGCACCGCCTTCGCCGGCGCGCACTGGGGCTGGGGGTTCCACGAGGACGGTGCCCGCTCGGGCGTCGAGGCCGCACGTGCCCTGGGCGTGGAGTGGTCGTGACGCAGACCCTGCCCGCCTCGCAGGCGGTGTCCGTCGAGCTGCCGGCGCTTCCTGCCCTCGTCGTCGGCCGGGTCCACCACATCCGCCACGTCCCCTTCCGGCGGGCCTTCGGGAACCGGCACTACCAGTGGCTGATCGACCTCGACGAACCGCTCGACCTGCCCACGTGGCTCGGCCCGGTGGCGTCGTTCCGCCCGGAGGACCACCTGTCCGGTCCGTCGACCCTGCCCGAGCTCAAGGCGAACGTGCTGCGCTGCCTCGAGCGCGACGGCATACCCACTGAGGGTGTGACGCGCGTCGTCGCGCTCACCCACGCACGAGTGCTCGGTCACGTCTTCGACCCGATGACGGCGTACTGGTGCCTCACCGCCGCCGGCGAGCTGCGCGGTGTGGTCGTCGAGGTGCACAACACCTACGGCGGACGACACGCGTATGCCGTCCGGCCGGACTCGCGTGGCGCCGCGTCCGTGGACAAGGACTTCTACGTCTCGCCGTTCAACGACACCACCGGCGAGTACGCGATCCGCTTCCACCTCGACGCCGAGCGGGTCTCGGTGGCGATCCGGCTGCACCGCGACGCCGAGCTGGTCTTCACGGCGGTCGTCGAGGGCCGGCTCGTGCCCGGCACACCACGGTCGGTCGTGGCCACGGTCGCGCGCCACCCGTTCATGCCCCAGCAGGTGACCGCCCTGATCCGGATGCACGGCATCCGCCTCTGGGCCCGCCGCCTCCCCGTCCACCCCCGTCCTGCCGAATCCCTGGAGACCGTCCGATGACGTCCGAAGTCCTCACCCCCCTCGAGCTGCCCTCGCCGAGGCGGGTGCTCACCCGCGGAGCAGTCGCCCGCGCCCTCATCCACCGCATCGTCGCGGGGGTCCCCGTGCGGCTGCGCTACACCGACGGCACCACCGTGGGCGGCGGCGGTCCCGACGCCCCGACGCTCGAGGTCGTCCGGGCGGACTCGATGTACGGGAGGATCGGCCAGCACCCCAAGATCGGCCTCGGTGAGGGCTACATGGCCGGTGACTGGCGGGCCGCGGAGGGGACCGACCTCGCGCAGGCCCTGCTGCCGTTCGCCGAGCGCATGAGCCACCTGCTGCCCAAGCCGCTGCTCTCGATGCGACGCCTCGTCGACCGTGCGCTACCCACCGCCACGCGCAACACCCTCAGCGGCAGCCGGGCGAACATCGAGGCGCACTACGACCTGTCCAACGACCTCTTCGCGGCCTTCCTCGACCCGACCATGTCGTACTCGTCCGCACTCTTCGACCCCTCGCGGCCGCTCGCCGAGCAGGACCTCGTCGAGGCGCAGCACCGCAAGATCGACGCCATCCTCGACACCGCCAAGGTCGGGCCCGGCTCCCGGGTCCTCGAGATCGGCACCGGCTGGGGCGAGCTGTCGCTGCGGGCCGCTGCCCGCGGCGCGGACGTCCTGTCGATCACCCTGTCACGCGAGCAGCAGGCACTGGCGCGGGAGCGGATCGCCGACGGCGGCCTCGCCGACCGGGTCGAGGTCCGGCTCCAGGACTACCGCGAGCTCAGCCCGCGCACCGACGGCAGCTTCGACGCGGTCGTGTCGGTCGAGATGATCGAGGCGGTCGGCGAGGAGTACTGGCCGACCTACTTCGCGGCGATCGACAAGCTCCTGGCGCCGGGTGGGACGGCTGTCGTGCAGGCGATCCTCATGGACCACGACCGCTTCCTCGCCACCCGCAACTCCTACGGCTGGATCCAGAAGTACATCTTCCCGGGCGGGCTGATCCCGTCGCTGGAGGCGATGCGTTCGGTGACCGGGCGGCACACCGACCTCCGCGTGACGGGGGTCCACGCCTTCGGCGCGGACTACGCCGAGACGCTCCGTCGATGGCGCCTGACCTTCCTCGAGCAGTGGCCGCGGATCGAGGGTGGCTCGTTCGACGAGAGGTTCAGGCGGATGTGGGAGTTCTACCTCGCCTACTGCGAGGCCGGGTTCTCCTCCGGCTACCTCGACGTCGCCCAGGTGACGATGACGCGTCCGCGCACCGCCTGACCTTTGGTCAGCCGGCCCAGTCGGGGTCGGCGGCGGTGATCTGGGCCGGGTCGACCGTGCCCGGCTCCGGGCGCTCCTTGCCCTGGCCGCCGAGCGCCGCGCGCACGGCGTCGTCGAACGCGGTCGGTCCGCCCGCAGGTGGGCCGACGACGTCGTCGATGTCGTTCTCCTGGCAGACGACCTCGTGGATGAGGCTGCCGACCAGGGGCTTGGCGATGCCGGCCGGTACCGGGGTGACGAGGCCGACCCAGTGGCTGGCCAGGCTCGGGGTGAGCACCGGCACCGTGCGGATGGTGCGCGGGCGCAGGCCTGCCGCCGCGGCATACCGCTGGATCATCTCGCTGTAGGTGAGGACCTCAGGGCCGCCGACGTCGAAGGTGCGGTTGACCTCGCCCTCGATCGTCGCGGCACCGACGAGGTAGTGGAGGATGTCGCTGATCGCGATCGGCTGGATCCGGTTGTCGACCCACTTCGGCGTCACCATGACGGGGAGCTTTTTGGTGAGGTGGCGCAGCATCTCGAACGACGCCGATCCGGAGCCGATGATGATCGCGGCCTGGAGCACGACCGTCGGCACGCCCGAGGCCATGAGGAGGTCGCCCACCTCGACCCGTGAGGCGAGGTGCGTCGAGAGCTGTCCGCCGTCCGGGTGCAAGCCGGACAGGTAGACGATGCGCCGCACGCCCGCCTCCTGCGCCGCCAGGCCGAAGGTGCGGGCCAGCTCGCGGTCGCGGTGCTCGAAGTCGTCCTTGCCGTCCATCGAGTGCAGCAGGTAGTAGGCGACGTCGACGTCCGCGAGCGCCGTCTCGAGGTCCTGGCGCGAGGTGGCGTCGCCCTCGACGACCTCGACGTCGTCGGCCCAGTTGCGGGCGCGCAGGCGGTCCGCCGACCGGGTCAGGACACGGACACGGTGGTCGTCGGCGAGGAGGACGGGGACGAGGCGGGACCCGATGTAGCCGGTCGCGCCCGTCACGAGGACACGGGGCTGCTGGTCGGAAGTCATCTGTGGCATCGTCTCACTGGTCATGCCGAATCCCGTCACGGAACTGCGTCGATTCTTCAACGCTGCGCTCGTCGAGCCCGTCCCGCGGGACCACACCGAGAGCGACGCGGCGTTCCGCCGACGGCGGGTGGTCGCGGGAGCGACCCTCCTCGTCGGTCTCGGGGTCCACGCCTGGGCGTTGCGGATCCCGGCGGGCAACGACCTCTTCTACTTCGCCGCGGTGGCGCTCGCGGTCGTCTGGGCCGTCGGTGCGCTGCTCTCCGGTCCGCTGCACCTCGGGCGCGCGCACACCCGGGCGGGTGACCACGCAGGCCGCTCGGTCGTCCAGTCGCTCGTGCTCGGTGGGGCGCTGCTGGGCCTCTTCCTCGCGGGCGCCCTCGTCGTCGCCCGCATCCCGGTGCTCCGTGAGCCCGTCGAGGGCCTGCTCGCCCACGCGACCTACGGGTCGCTGGCCGTGGTCGCGGTCATCACGGCGGTGAACGGGGTCGCCGAGGAGCTGTTCTACCGGGGAGCGCTGTTCGCCGCCGTCGGGCGCAAGCATGCAGTGCTCGTCACGACGGTCATCTACACGCTCGTCTCCGCCGCCGCGGGGATCCCGCTTCTCGTCGTGGCAGGCCTGTTGGTGGGGCTGGTCGTCGGGCTGCAACGACGGGTCACTGGTGGGATCCTCGGGCCGATCATCACCCACCTCACCTGGTCGCAGGGCATGCTCTTCCTCCTCCCGCACGTGCTCGACGCCGCCGGCTGACCGACGAGCCCGAGGTTTCTCGTCGGGTCGGGCACTCCTGGCCCGGGTGGGGCGTTGGGCAGGGCATGAGCACCCTCACCTGCCCCAAGTGCGCGTCGGAGATGCGCAGCTACGAGCGCAACCAGGTCCACGTCGACCAGTGCACCGGCTGTGGTGGCCTCTTCCTCGACCGCGGTGAGCTCGAGGCCCTCGTCAACGCCGAGAACGCCTGGCACCAGCAGTCGGCGCCCCCGGCCCCGCCGCAGCAGCAGCCGCAGCAGCCCCCGGTCCCGCAGCAGCCGGCATATCCCGCGCAGGCCGGTCCGTACGCGCAGCCGGCAGCGCACTCCTACGGCCAGGCCCCGAGGTACTCGTCCTCGCCCGGCAAGGGCTACTACGGTCACGGCCAGCGTCGCAAGAAGTCGTTCCTCTCCGAGCTGTTCGACTGACCGCGCCGCACCCCCGACTCGCAGGCCCCCGTTGACCGCTGGTCAGCGGGGGTGTGTCGTGCCACGCTGAGCCATGAGCTTCGAGGTGGGGGACACGACCGAGGTGGGGGCCCGGGAAGCCGGTCCGCTGGCGGCTCGTGAGGAGCACTGGTCCATGCGCGTGACGGCAGCCCTCGGTGGCGTCGTCGTCGTCGTGTGCCTCATGGTGCTGGGGTCGGCGTGGACCAGCGGTCTTCGGCCTTCGACGCTCGACGACCTGCGGTCCGATATCGCGTCCGGCGCCGTCGTCCAGTGGTACGTCGCGTCGTCGGTCGAGAGGGAACCACGGGACTTCGCTCGTGCGGTGCAGGCGGGGATGTCGAACGGAGACACCGACTCGTCCGGCGCCGAGGGTGGGACTGGCGTCGCCCCGGAGGAGTTCCCGAACGGCGGGATCCTGGTCTGGCGGACCTGGGGCGGCCGCGGGTGGTCGGTGGCCGGCCCGGACGGGCTCGCGAGCTCGTCGATGTCGGCGGAGGCCACCGAGGAGACCGTGCTGCTCGTGCGCCAACTGCGGGAGGCGCAGGTCCCGATGAGGCCGTTCTCCTTCTCGGACACCACGCCCCTCGAGGTCGTGTACGCCGTCGGTGCGGTGCTGCTGCTGGGACGGCTGGTGCTCGGACCGTCGACACGCGTGGGGACGAAGTGGTTCTGGTTCTGGCTCGTGGCCACCACACCGCTCCAGATCGGTGCCATCGCGTATGCCGTGACCGAGCTCGTCGGTCTCCGTCGACAACCGGACCGGCCGCTGGACCGGCGGGCCAAGGGTCTGGTCGGCTTCGTGGGAGGCATCGTCATCGCCCTCGCGGTCGCCCTGATCGCCGAGCTGCTGCGCTCCCGCGGGGTCGGCATCCCGCTCTGAGCGCGGGCGGCTCACACGTCGTCGGGGGTGGCCTCGTGCCCGGCGCGGCCGTGGGTGCGACGCTCCTGCTTCATCTCTGCCTCGTAGACGTGGCGCCGCCCGTCCATGAGTGCGTCCCGCACGCGCTGGTCGTGCTCCCGGAAGGCGGCGTAGTAGCCGTCGTCGAACTCCTCGACGATCTGGAAGGTCCACCGGCCGGCAAGGACGTTGCGCCCCAGGAGGTCCTTCTCGATCTCGTCCGCCATCTCCTCGTGCCCTGCTGCACGCAGCTGGTCGACCGCCTCGCCCAGCGTGAGGTCGGCGCGGCCGAGGTTGCGGTGGAACGCGAAGAGCAAGCCGCGCGCCTCCTCGATGCACTCGAACGCCTCGGACAGCTTGCCGACGGCCTCGGCCGTCGCGTCGCTGGTCCCGGCGGGGCGGCTGTGGGCGTCGTCGACGGACTTCATGGCGTCGATGCTAGGGGGCGGGTCTCGGCAGTGGTGGGGTTGAGACCGGTTGTCTGGCTCCGGGCAGCCCCGTCCACCTCTCACCCCATCGGGTAGCTGTCCCCGCGGTGCAGCACCCGGAGACGGTCGCCGAGTCCGGCCTGCTCCGCTGCCGTGGTGAAGTCCTCCAGGGAGGACGTGAAGACGTCGTAGTCGTCGTAGTGGATCGGGATGGCGACGTCGGGGTCGACGAGCCGGACGGCCTGGACCCCCTGCTCGGCGTCCATCGTCACCAGGATCCCGAGCACCTTGGTGCCGCCGAGGTGGAAGAAGCCGAGGTCGACGTCGGGGTGGCGCCGCGGGATCTCGTCGAGCTCGTCGTGCATGAGCGTGTCGCCGCTGATGTAGATCGTCCCGATCCGGCTCCGGTCGTCGGCCTGCAGGATGCTGCCCATGACGTCCGGGAGGACGAGGTCGGTGACGCCCGGACCGTGGCGCGCCGGGCAGGCCGTGATCGAGAGCCGGCGCTCGCCCTTGGTGACGGTGAGGGTCTCCCAGGTGTCGAGCCCACGCGCCTGCGTGAAGCCCAGCTCGTGCAGCTGGTCGCGGGCCTGCGGGGTTGGTGACGACCGGGAGGGACCGGTCGAGGTGCTGCTGCGCCACCTGGTCGAAGTGGTCGCCGTGGAAGTGCGAGAGCAGCACGAGGTCGAGGGGCGGCAGGTCGTCGATCTCCACGGCCGGGTCGGTCAGCCGCTTCGAGCTCATGCCGTACCCGAGGTCGACGCTGGTGTGGCGGTGCACGAACGTCGGGTCGGTGAGGATCGTGAACCCGCCGTACCTCAGCAGGAGCGTGGCGTTGCCGATGAACAGTACCGAGTCCTCGCTCGGGTCGTCCGTGGTCGTGGCGTCCAGTACGAGCTCGGTGTCCATGTCTGACGGGCTACCCGCGGTGCCGTGATCCAAACGGCGACCCGACCAGGACGGGGGGTGGGCCCCGTGGGACTCGAACCCACAACCTACGGATTAAAAGTCCGCAGCTCTAACCATTGAGCTAGAGGCCCGCGCGGGCAGCACCCGCACGTCCGCAGACGATACCTGTCGAGGTCAGAGGCGCTCGAGCGTCGCCGGGTCCTCGTCCCCGTCGAAGTACCTGTCCAGCACATCGACGAAGAGCTGACGGTCCAGGTCGACCTCGGCCGCGTGGGCGAACAGCGTCATCGACGACCGCAGCTTCACCGCGTCGATGCCACCGAACACGGCCACCGGATCGGACCCGGGCAGGCCCAGCAACACCTCACAGCACTCGCGAAGCCGTTGTCCCAGAACGGGATCACGCAGGTAGGCACGCGCCTCGACAAGTCCGGACACGGCATACCGCTGCGCCATCGCACTGCGCCCGAGCCCGGCGACCTGAGGGAAGACGAACCACATCCAGTGGCTCGTCTTGCGCCCCCGGCGCAGTTCGGTCAGCGCGGCCGCATACGCGCCGCCCGAGTCCTGTGCCTCGACGAAGCGGTTCAGTCCCACGGCAGCCACTCCGGCAGGTCGCGCGAGGCCGACGTCGTGAACTCGGGCGACCGTTTGTCCTGGAATGCCGCAACGCCCTCCTTGCCGTCGTGGACGCTCGTCCACCACATCGCGAGCGAGTCGATGCGATGTGCCTCGAGGGGGTGCGGCTGGGCGGCGTTGCGCCACATCATCTGGCGGGTCAGGGCCGTCGCGACGGGTGAGCGCCCGGTGACGAACCGACGCGCCAGCTCGTACGCCCTGTCCGGCAACGCCTCCGGCTCCACGACGGACCGGAGCAGACCCCCCTCGAGCGCCTCGTCGGGCGACAGGATGTCGGCGGCATACGTCCACTCCAGCGCGCGCGAGATCCCGACGAGCCGCGGCAGGAACCACGACGAGCACGCCTCGGGCACGATGCCCAGGCGGCCGAACACGAAGCCGATGCGGGCGTTCGTCGACGCCAGTCGCACGTCCATCGGCAGCGTCATGGTCGCGCCGATCCCCACGGCGGGGCCGTTGATGGCGGCGATGACCGGCTTCGTGCAGTCGTTGATCGCCAGCACCACGCGACCGCCGGTGTCGCGCACCCCCTCCGCGATCTCCGGTGCGTCGAGCCGGGTCCGCATGTCGTCCAGGGTGGGCGCGATCGACTCGTCGAGCCCGAAGACGTTGCCCTCGCGGGAGAGGTCCATCCCGGCACAGAACGCGCGGCCGGCCCCCGTCACGACGACGGCCGACACCGCGTCGTCGGTGTTGACGCGGCGGAAGGCGTGCTCGAGCTCGCGCGCCATCGTCACCGTGAAGGCGTTGAGCGCGTCCGGCCGGTGGAGCGTGAGGGTGAGGATGCCGTCGTCGGCCACCTCCCAGAGCAGCGTCTCGTACGTCTCGTGGTCGTCGCTGTGCGTCATGGTGCCCAACGTACGGGTGCAAGATGGGGCGATGACAGACAGCGGCCGCAGCGCCCCCCGACGCCCGATCGCGTTCGGCCCGGACGCCATCGAGGCGCACGGCGGCAGCCTGCCCGGGCCGGCGGAGGTCACCGAGATCGCCCACCAGACCGCTGCGGTGCTCGTGGGCACGGGCCGCGCCGCCGACGACCCTGCCGTCACCGCCCGCCTCGTCGCGCTCGTGGACGAGCTCGGGCTCTCGACCGTCGCCGAGCTGTGGGCCGCCCGGCCGGCGCGGAGCCTGCCGGGTGCCCTCTGGCGGCTCTATGCGTTGCGCGAGTGGGTCCGCCGCCAGCCCGTCCAGGCGAGCCGGGAGTATGCCGCGGGCGTCCGGTTCACCGACGTCGCGCACGCCGTCGCCGGCATCGCGGAGCCGCCCGGTCCCGACGAGGTCAAGGCCCTCGCCGACGACATCCTCACCGGCATCTTCTCGGGGGACCTCGCCGTGGCCCTCGAGCGCGCTGCCGCGTTCGCCTCCGTCATCTCCGCCGGGCGGGCGGACCTCGCCCACGACCGGGACGGGGTCGACCCGAGCGGCGCGGGGGCGCTGACCACCACCGCCGCCGCGATGCAGCGCACGGGCGAGGACCTCGTCGCCTGTGCCCGCCTCTGGCGGGCCGACGAGCTCGACTGAGCAGGCCGGCATACACCTGCTTGTCCACAGGGAAGATCCACAGGTGGGCAACGGGAACATCCTCGGGGCGCGGGCGCGTTAGGCTTCAGTGGTGGTGCCGGACCGCGGCAGCCCCGGGTCCCAAAATCAGCCGCTACGAGCGGCCACGCGCCGTGAGGCGCTCCCGGTCCGGCACCACGCCTCTTCCCACCGGCAGCGTTCTCAAACGTGGCGGAAACGGTCGATGACGAACATCTGGCCCGGAGGCCGTAGCCTTTCTCCCGACACTTGACCTCGAGCCGTTCGGAGAGCCTCTCGTGGCCTTCAGCCTCACCCCCAAGGACAACGGGTTCTACGACCTGTTCTCCCAGTCCGCCAAGCACCTCATCGACGGGGCGGCGGAGCTCACCGCCATCCTCGGAGCGGACAGCCAGACGGAGCGCGACACCATCGCCGCCAGGATGAGCGAGGTGGAGACCTCGGCCGACGAGGCCACCCACGAGCTGATCCGCAAGGTGAACTCGTCGTTCATCACGCCGTTCGACCGCGAGGACATCCACGGCCTGGCGAGTGCCCTGGACGACTGCATGGACCACATGGACGCTGCGGCCGACCTCGTGGCGCTCTACCGGATCGACAAGTTCCCCAAGGGCGTGGCCAAGCAGGTCGAGATCCTCGGGCGGATGGCCGAGCTCACCGTCGACGCGATGCCGCGGCTGCGCTCGATGAAGGACCTCAGCAGCTACTGGATCGAGATCAACCGTCTCGAGAACCGCGCTGACAAGGCCTACCGCCGCATGCTCGCCGAGCTGTTCAACGCCGAGGGCGCCGACGCCATCCTCGTCATGAAGCTCAAGGAGCTCATCGACGAGCTCGAAGCCGCGGCCGATGCGTTCGAGACCGTGGCCCACAAGGTCGAGAGCATCGCCGTCAAGGAGTCCTGACCACTGTGGACAGCTGGATCCCGGTGGCCCTCGTCGTCTCCCTGGCGATGGGCTTCAACTACACCAACGGCTTCCACGACGCAGCGAACGCGATCGCGACGTCGGTCTCGACGCGCGCCCTGACGCCGCGCATCGCTCTCGGCATGGCCGCGATCGCCAACCTCTTCGGTGCCTTCCTCGGCACCAAGGTCGCCAAGACGGTCGGCAGCGGCATCATCGACGCTCCCGCGGGCACGGTGGGCCTGACCATCTGTGCCGCCGGCCTCATCGGCGCGATCGCCTGGAACATGCTGACCTGGTGGTACGGCCTGCCGTCGTCCTCCTCCCACGCCCTCATCGGCGGGCTCGGTGGCGCGGCCATCGCGGCCGCGTCGACCGTCCACTGGGACGCCGTGCTGCAGAAGGTCATCCTCCCGATGATCGCCTCGCCGCTCGTCGGGCTCGTCGTGGGCTACCTCGTCATGACACTGATCATGTGGCTGTTCCGCCGCGCCCACCCGGGCCGGGTGAACCGTGGGTTCCGCTACGCGCAGACCGTGTCGGCCGCCGCCATGGCGTTCGGGCACGGCATGCAGGACGCCGCCAAGACCGCCGGGGTCGTCGTCCTCGCGCTCACCGTGGGCGGCTTCCAGTCCGAGGAGAGCACCGCGATCCCGCTCTGGGTCCTCGTGATGAGCGCACTCGTCATCTCGGCCGGGACGTATGCCGGCGGGTGGCGGATCATGCGCACGCTCGGCCGCCGCATCATCCACCTGGACCCGCCGCAGGGCTTCGCCGCGGAGACCACGGCTGCGGCGGTCCTCTTCGTCGCGACGGGCACGGGTGCCCCCATCTCGACGACCCACGCGATCACCTCGGCGATCATGGGCGTCGGCTCGACGAAGTCGATCAAGGCGGTGCGCTGGGGCGTGGCCAAGAACATCGTCGGCGCGTGGGTCTTCACCTTCCCCGGCGCCGGTCTGGTCGCCGCCCTCTCCTACCTCCTCCTCAAGCTCGTCCTCGGCATCTGACCCCCAGGCTTCTCCACTTATTGCCAGTTCGGTTCGGGTCACATCCCCACTTCTTGCGGGTTCGGCTCGGTGGGTGTCTGGTCGTCACCAGAACCGGCGCTCGAACTCCGTGGCTAACCGAGCCCGCCACCTCCGCAGCTCCTCGTCCACGGCGCACTCGACCAGCGGGGATCGGCAGCAGGCGCAGCGGTACACCGCACTGACGGTGTGCAAAGGGGAAGCCAGCAGCAGTGCCTGCAGCCGACCGTGGATCTCTGCCCCCGAGATGGCCTCCCGCGGCGTCCAGCGCAGCACCCGAAGACCGTGCTGGAGCAATCGCGCCTGGCGGTGCTCCTCCTCGGCGAGGGCTGCGCGCACCGCGTCATCGGTCGCTCCACCCAGCAGGTACTTCTGCACGCCGTCCGCCTCGCCGACGATGCCCTGCTCCGGCCAGAGGTTGTCGACCCGGGCGATGAACTCGCCGTCAGGAGTGAGAATCTCGACCTGCGGAGTCGCGGGCGGGCAGCCCCAGCGCGCCATCGCCCAGGCCGACACCGACTCCAGCCAGTTCTCGCGACGCCCATCGGCGAGCAGGAGGACGTCGTTCGACGCTGCGACTCCGGGCCAGCGACGCTGATGACGGCGCACCGCCAGCAGCTGTGCGTGCGACACGACACCAGCCCGAAGTGCTCCATCGGCAACGGCGAGGGCATCCCGTCCGTGGAGCTCGCGGGCGCAGTCGATGACGGTCCGTGGTGGGTTGAGACGAGCGTGACCATCACAGATCTCGATGTGCGCGTACGGAGTGGCGCCCCGGTGGAACCGTCGCCAGTCGTCCGTCGGGCTCGTCCTGACATCGTCCAGGACGGTCATGCTGACCAGGTCCGGAGCGTATGCCGGGTGCGGAAGCCCCATGACCGCGGCGGCACTGCTGTGGCTGAGGATGGCGTCGGGGGTGAGACGTGCCGCGGCCCGGCTGAGGTCCCGGTGACGCTCCCAGACCGGACGTTGGCACCAGGGCGCGCTCACGGCATACAGACCGCGTGACACCTTGGTGAGTGAGCCACGTCGTGCAGCGCGGGACACCGCCGACGCGGTGTGACCCGCGGTGATCGCCTCCGCCCGCGAGAAGGGCTGGGGGAGGGAGCTGAAGACATCCATGTCCCCAGCGTGGACAGACGGCCGTTAGGGCGAGAGCCCGATCGTGCGGGCTGTGGACAACGCGCAGATCGGGCGTCGTTGTGGACGAGGGCTGAACCGAACTCGCAAGAAGTGCGGGACCGCGGTGACCCGATCTGGCAATAAGTCGGGGGTACGGGCGGGGTCAGCCGAAGCGGCCGGAGATGTAGTCCTCGGTGGCCTTCTGCGAGGGGTTGCTGAAGATCTTCTGGGTGCCGTCGACCTCGACCAGGCGCCCGGGCTGCCCGGTCGCCTTGAGGTTGAAGAACGCCGTCTGGTCCGAGACCCGCGCCGCCTGCTGCATGTTGTGGGTGACGATGACGATCGTGTACTGGCTCTTGAGGTCGTTGATGAGGTCCTCGATGGCCAGCGTCGAGATCGGGTCCAGCGCGGAGCACGGCTCGTCCATGAGGAGCACCTGCGGCTCGACGGCGATGGCGCGCGCGATGCAGAGTCGCTGCTGCTGACCACCGGACAGCCCCGCCCCCGGCTTGTCGAGGCGGTCCTTGACCTCGTTCCAGAGGTTCGCGCCCTTGAGCGAGGCCTCGACGACCTCGTCGAGCTTCTTCTTGTTCTTCACGCCGTTGAGCTTGAGGCCCGCGGCGACGTTGTCGCGGATGGACATCGTCGGGAACGGGTTGGGCCGCTGGAAGACCATCCCGACGGTGCGGCGCACGGCCACCGGGTCCATCGACGACGCGTAGAGGTCCTGGTCGTCGAGCGCGACCCGACCGTCGACCCGCCCGCCGGGGATGACCTCGTGCATGCGGTTGAGGGTGCGCAGCACGGTCGACTTGCCGCACCCCGAGGGCCCGATGAAGGCGGTGACGGAGCGGGGCTCGACGGTGAGGGTGACCCCCTCGACGGCCTTGAAGTCGCCGTAGTAGATGTCGAGGTCCTTGACGTCGATGCGCTTGGCCATGAGTGGTGTCGTGTCTCTCTGTCGTGACTGTCGGGGGCGGTGTGCCGGGTGCGCGGCCTGGTCAGGTCCGCACCTTGCTGAACCGGCCGACGAGGCGGCCGAGGATGTTCAGCAGGAAGATGATGAGGATGAGCGTGAGGGCGGCGCCCCAGGTGCGGTTGACCGCTGCCGGCAGGCTCTCGCCATAGGTCTGGTAGATCATCGACGGCAGCGTGGGCATGAGCCCGTCGAAGAGGTTGGTCGCGATGACGGCGGTGTAGGGGCCGAGGATGATCAGTGGCGCCGTCTCGCCCATGACGCGAGCAAGACCGAGCAGGACCCCGGTGACGATGCCCGAGAACGACGTGGGGATGACGATCCTCATGATCGTCTTCCACTTCGGCACGCCGAGCGCGTAGGAGGCCTCGCGCAGCTCGTTCGGGACGAGCTTGAGCATCTCCTCGGTGGAGCGCACGACGGTCGGGATCATCAGCATGGTGAGCGCGAGGCAGACCGCGAACCCCACGCGCTGCAGCCCGAGCGTGCGGACCCAGAGCGCGTAGATGAACAGGGCCGCGACGATCGACGGGATGCCGGTGAGGATGTCGACCATGAAGGAGACGGCCTTGGCCAGCCGTCCCCGGCCGTACTCGACGAGGTAGACGGCGGTGAGGACACCGATCGGGACCGAGATGAGGGCCGTGACCGCGGCCTGGATGATCGTCCCCTGGATGGCGTGGACCGCGCCGCCCCCCTCGCGGCGCGAGGTGATGCCGGACTGCGACTTGGACCACCAGTCGAGGTCGAGGACGGTCTGGCCGCCCTTGACCAGGGTCGCACCGAGGATCCAGACCAGCGGGACGAGGGCGATGGCGAAGGCACCCCACATGACCGCCCGGGCGAGCTGGTCCCGGAATGCGCGTCCGCCGGACTTGCCGCCGAAGTCGTCCTGCGTGCGGGCCGTCGTCGTGCGCGTGTCCTCGACGCTGCTGAGGGTGCTCATTCGCTGAAGGCCTTCCGGCGCTCGATGACGACCCGGGCGGCCGCGTTGACGATGAAGGTGAGGATGAACAGGACGAGCCCCGCGGCGATGTAGGCGCCGGTCTTCTGCGCGGAGTCGAACTCGCCCGCGTCGTTGGCGATCCGGGACGCGAAGGTCTCGCCGCCGCCGAAGATCGAGAACGAGAACGCGTCCGAGGTGTTGAGGGCCGAGAGCAGCAGGGTCACGGCGAGGGTCTCGCCGAGCGCGCGACCGAGGCCGAGCATCGCCGCCGAGATGACGCCCGGCTTGCCGAAGGGGAGGACCGCGGTGCGGATCATCTCCCACTGGGTCGCCCCCAGCGCCAGCGCGCCCTCCTTGTGCGTCGTCGGCACCTGGGCGAAGACCTCGCGCGAGATCGCCGTGACGATCGGCAGGATCATGATCGCGAGGATGAGACCCGCGAAGGCGAGCGTGCTCGAGGCGCTGATCCCGCCGTCGGTGAAGAGCGGGAACCAGCCGAGCGCCCCCGTGAGCACGTCCTGGACAGGCTCGAAGTACTGGCCGGCGATCTTGAGGCCCCAGAAGCCGTAGACGATCGACGGCACGGCAGCCAGGAGGTCCACCAGGGCGGCCGCCGGCTTGCTCAGCCAGTGCGGCGCGTACTGGGTGATGAACAGCGCCACCGCCACACCGAGCGGCACGGCGACGACCATCGCGATGATGGAGGTGACGATCGTGGCCCACAGCAGGTCGACGATGCCGAAGCGGGGGTCCTCACCGCTGGCCACCCACTCCCTTGAGGTGAGGAAGTTGGCGTTGTTGTTGAGCAGCGACGGGACGGCCTGGACGACGAGGAAGACGCCCACGAGGCTGACCAGAGCGATGACGAAGACGCCTGCGCCGGTGGCGAGCCCGCCGAAGATCCGGTCACCCAGCCGCCCGGTCGCGGCGCGGTCACCCTCCAGCGGGGGTCGGCCGTCGTCGCCGGGAAGCTCGTCGACCGCACTGCGCCCGGTGATCGATGGCACGTTGTCGCGTCCTCTCAGGAGGGGAGGGGGAGAGGGGGCGGGCCGGACGGGCCCGCCCCCTCAGTGGACCAGATGGTCGACCGGTCCGGAAGGACGGGTCAGGAGATGGCGTCGATGGCCGTGACCACCTTGGTCTGCACCTCGGCGGGGAGGGGGGCGTAGCCGACCTCCTCGATGGCCTTCTGGGCCTCCTCGGAGGCGAAGAACTTCAGGAAGGCCTTGATGTTCTTCTGCGTCTCGGCGTCCTTGCCCTTGGAGCAGACGATCTCGTAGGTCACGAGGTTGATCGGGTAGGCACCCGGCTCCTTGGTGGCGTAGTCGAGCTTGAGGGCCAGGTCGTTGCCCGTGCCGGTCTGCTCGGCGGTCGCGACGGCCTTGCCGACCGACTCGGAGGTCAGCTCGACCGCGCCGGCGCCGTTGTCGATGGCGGCGACACCGAGGTCGTTGTCCTTGGCGTAGCTCCACTCGACGTAGGTGATCCCACCGTCGGTGCTCTTGACGCCCTCGGCGACACCGGCGGACTTCGCCTTGCCCTCACCCTTGCCGTCCCAGGTCTTGGCGGGCTCGCCCGGCCAGTTCGCCTCGGCGGCGGCCTTGAGGTACTTCGTGAAGTTCTCGGTGGTGCCCGACTCGTCCGAGCGGAAGAACGGCTTGATCGCGGTCGCGGGGAGCTCGACGCCGGAGTTCACGGCGGCGATCTTCGGGTCGTTCCAGGTCGTGATCTTCCCCTGGAAGATGTCGGCGGCGACCGCCGGCGTCAGGGTGAGCTGGTCGACGCCCTCGAGGTTGTAGGCGACGGCGATGGGGCCGGTGACGAGCGGGATGTTCCACGCGGGGGACCCGCAGGCCGCCTCGGCCTCCTCGGCCTCGATCTTGCCGTCCTTCTCGACCGTCTTGAGGGCCGAGTCCGAGCCGGCGAAGTCGACCTGGCCGCCGAGGAACTGCTTGATGCCCGCGCCCGAGCCGGACGGGTTGTAGTTGACCGTGGCGCCGGTGCACTTCTCACCGAACATCGCCCCGACCTCCTCGAAGGCGTTCTTCTGGGCGGACGAGCCCTCGGCGTCGAGGGTGCCCTCGAAGCAGTCGGCGGGGGCCGATGCGCTCGACGTGCCCTCGGCCCCAGCGGCCGAGTCGGTGCCGGAGTTGTTGTCCGAGCCGCAACCGGCCAGGGCGATCGAACCGACGAGGGCGAGGGACGCCATCGCGCCGAGACGCTGAATCTTCACTGTGTGTACCTCTCACAAGGAAATGTGCGGGAAGCCGGAGGCGCCACGACATCGGGGCCCGACTCCTCGAAGGTAAGGAGGGTCGGTGACCGGTCGGCCCGTGCCGGGTGAACGAGGCGTGAACGCTGTTCGGCCATTGCCTGTCGGGCAGTTCAAGCGAACCGACGAGGGCGGCGGCGTCAGGCGGGCAGGTGGCGCTCGACCGCGACGACGCGAGCGGCCTCGCCGGACCCGGTGACGTGGAAGACGAGCGCCTCGCCCTTGACCAGCCGGTCGTCACGCGCCTCGGCGAACGCCTCCAGCATCCCGGCCGCGTCGGGGCCGCGCAGCGCGAGGTGCGGCACGAGGACGTCGAGCAGGCCCTGCATCACCGGCCCGTGCGAGCAGACCACCACGGGCCGGGCGCGCTGGAGCAGCCGGGACAGCAGCTCGGCGGCCCTCCCCGGACCCTCCTCGTGCCCCTCCTCCGACAGGCTGTTCTTGGCGCGTGGCTCGATCCGGGCAGACACGGCATACGGACGGACGGTGTCGAGACATCGCGCGGACGGTGAGCTGACCAGCCTGGTGATCCCGTATGCCGTGAGCACCGGCACGAGCGCGCGCGCGCGCTCGCGTCCGCGCTCGTTCAACGGCCGCGCCGGCTCGTCACCCGCCCAGTCGGAGCGGGGGACGGCGCGGGCGTGCCGGAGGACCACCAGCGGCCAGGTGTCGAGGGTCCCCTCGGAGTGCAGCCGGATGACGGCCCGGAGCTGGTCGCGGTCGTGCGCGTAGTCGAGGCGGGAGTAGGCCTCCGAGACGTCCAGCCACGCCGTCTCGTCGATCTCGTTCTCGAGGACTCCCGCACCACCGGTGACCGACGCGGCCCAGTAGCGGACCACCTTCTCGGCGGGCTCGCCGTCCTTGGTGAGCACCATGTAGCGGGCGCCGGGGAGTGGCCGCCCGAGTCGGACCTCGAGCCCGGTCTCCTCCACGCTCTCGCGGGCGGCCGCAGAGGCCCAGTCCTCGCCGGGGTCGAGCTTGCCCTTGGGCCAGGACCAGTCGTCGTAGCGGGGTCGGTGCACGAGCAGGACCTCGAGCGCGCCGGCGCGCACCCGCCACGGCACCGTTCCTGCCGCGGGGATGACCTGGGAGGGAGCCGGGGGGATCAGCGGCGCCGGGCCTTGCGTCGGCGCTTGGCGTGCATCTCGATGAGAGCCGTCTGGATGTCGTCGAGCGGCTCGCCGTCGGGACCGACGTGCCGCCTCGTCCACCGGCCGTCGCCGCTGAGCACCCAGTGGGCGTAGTCCCCGCTCATGCCCCTGGTCATCAGGGAGGTGAGGTCGGCGACGTGCCGGGGGTCCCCGAGGCGCACGAGGCACTCGACGCGCCGGTCCAGGTTGCGGTGCATCATGTCGGCGCTGCCGATCCAGGCCTCGACGTCGTCGCCGGTCCCGAAGAGGAAGACGCGGGAGTGCTCGAGGAAGCGTCCGAGCACCGAGTGGACGGTGATGTTCTCGGACAGCCCCTCCACGCCGGGGCGCAGGGCGCAGATGCCGCGCACCCACACGTCGACCTTCACGCCGGCCCGGGACGCCCGGTAGAGCGCGTCGATGACCTGCTCGTCGACGATCGAGTTCACCTTGATGCCGATGTAGCCGCTGCCCGCCGTGGCCTCCTCGCGCTCGATCTGCTCCTCGATCCGCTCGACGAGGCCGGTCCGCACGGAGCGGGGCGCGACGAGGAGGCGCTTGAACTTGCTGCGCGGGGCGACGCCCGAGAGCTGGTTGAACAGGCGGGTGAGGTCGTCGGCGACCTGGTTGTCGACGGTGAGCAGGCCGAAGTCCTCGTAGAGGCGCGCGGTCTTGGGGTTGTAGTTCCCGGTGCCGATGTGGCAGTAGCGCCGCAGGCCGTCCTCCTCCTGCCGCACGACGAGGCTGAGCTTCGAGTGCGTCTTGAGGCCGACGATGCCGTAGACGACGTGGACCCCTGCGCGCTCGAGCTTGCGGGCCCACTCGATGTTGTTCTGCTCGTCGAAGCGGGCCTTGATCTCGACGACGGCGAGGACCTGCTTGCCGCTGTCGGCCGCGTCGATGAGGGCGTCGATGATGGGGGAGTCGCCGCTCGTGCGGTAGAGGGTCTGCTTGATGGCCAGCACGTTCGGGTCGGCGGCGGCCTGCTCGATGAACGCCTGCACCGAGGTGGAGAACGAGTCGTAGGGGTGCTGGAGCAGCACGTCCTGCTTGCGGATGCTCGCGAAGATGTCGCGCGCCTTGGCGCTCTCGGTGGGCGCGAGGTCGCTGTTGGTGCGGGCGACGAACGCGGGGTAGTGCAGGTCCGAGCGCTCGAGGTCGGCGATGATGTTGAGGCTGCGCAGGTCGAGCGGAGCAGGCAGCCGGTAGACCTCCGCGGCAGACACGCCGAGCTCGCGCACGAGCAGGTCCATGACGTGGTCGTCCATGTCGCGGTCGACCTCGAGGCGGACCGGTGGGCCGAACCGGCGGCGGGTGAGCTCCTTCTCGAGCGCGGCCAGCAGGTTCTCGGCGTCGTCCTCCTCCACCTCGAGGTCCTCGTTGCGGGTCACCCGGAAGGTGTAGTGCTCGTGGACCTCCATGCCGGGGAAGAGCTGGTCGAGGTGGGCGCCCATGACGTCCTCGAGCGGCACGAAGCGCACGTCGAAGATGTCGCCGGATGCGCCGCTCCCGCCGACCCGCAGCAGGCGGGGCAGCAGCGGCGGGACCTTGACCCGGGCGAAGTGCTCCTTGCCGGTCTTGGGGTTGACGAGCAGCACGGCGAGGTTGAGCGACAGCCCGGAGATGTAGGGGAAGGGGTGGGCCGGGTCGACGGCCAGGGGCGTGAGGACGGGGAAGACACGGTCGGTGAACAGCTGCCCCAGCTGCTCCTGCTCGACCTCGGACAGCTCGTCCCATCGGACGACCTGGATGCCCTCCTTCTCGAGGGCCGGCTGGACCATGTCGTCGTAGACCCTGGCCTGCATGTCGAGCAGCTCGTGGCTGACGACCGAGATCTGCTCGAGGACCTCGCGGGGCTCGAGGCCGGAGGCGGAGCGGACGGCGAGGCCGGTCGCGATGCGCCGCTTGAGGCCCGCGACCCGGACCATGAAGAACTCGTCGAGGTTCGACGTGAAGATCGCGAGGAAGCGTGCGCGCTCGAGCAGCGGCACGTCCTCGTCGGCGGCCAGCTGGAGCACCCGCTCGTTGAACTGCAGCCACGAGATCTCGCGGTCGAGGAAGCGGTCGGTCGGCAGCCCGGCCTCGTCGACGTCACCCGGCGTGCGCACGAAGCGGCCGTTGGCGGCGCGGGGCTGGGCGGCGCGTGCCTCGGCGGCCGAGGCGCTCGCGATCGAGACCTCCTGGACGAAGCGGGCGCCCGCTGCCGCCTGGGCGGCCGAGTCCGCGGCCTCGATCCCGGTCGTGGCGAGGTCCTCCTCGGCGGCTGGGCTGCTGGTCGACGGCGTCATGACCTCATCGTGTCAGGTCGAGGGAGACTTCAGGAGTCCTCGACCGGAGGTTCGGCACGGGCGGCCTTCACCGCAGCCGGCCGCCGGCCATGGTCACGGTGCGCGCGGCGAGGGCGTCGAGCGAGTCGATGACGTGGGCGTCGTCGACCGCGAGGTCGGTGCGCAGGATCGAGAGCTCGGTGCACCCCAGCACGACGGCCTCGGCGCCCTGCGCGCGCAGGTGCGCGACCGCCGCGTCGAAGCGTTCACGCTCGACCGGTATGCCCGCCTTCACGCCGTCGTAGATCATCGACATGACGTCCTTCTGCACCTGCTCGTCGGGGGCGACGGCGGTGAGGCCGGCCCGCTCGGCGGCACGGTGGTAGGTACGAGCCCGCAGGGTCCCGTCGGTGGCGAGGATGCCGATCGTCGTCAGGCCGGGCACCGCAGCCCGAGCGGCTGCGATCGTCTCGGCGACGATGTCGATGACCGGGATGGTGACGGCGGCCGCGACCTCCTCCTGGAAGGCCTGTGCGGTGTTGCACGGGACGGCGAGGAACTTCGCCCCCGCGCGTTCGAGCTGGCGGGCGTCCTCGGCCATCACCGGTCCGGGGCTGTCCGTCGAGTCCCCGACGAGGTATGCCGTCCGGTCCGGGATGCTCGCGTGGTTCCACACGAGCATGTCGATGTGGTCCTGGTCGCGCGAGGCGTCGGTGAGGTCGAGGATGCGCTGCATGAAGTAGACGGTGGCCATGGGGCCGAGGCCGCCGAGGATGCCGACAGGTTCGTTGCGCACCCGCCGAGCGTAGCCCCGGTGCCCGTCGCGTCCGCGGGGCGGCCGCACCCGGTGGATAGACTCCCGGCGACCGGAGACCACCCCGACCAAGGAGCTTCGTGGCACTGTCCACCCTCGACCTCACCCCGCTCGAGCACGACGAGTTCGTGCGGGAGCACCCCCACGGGCACCTCATGCAGACGACACCGTGGGGCAGGGAGAAGGAGCTCACCGGGTGGACCTGGCGCACCGTCGCCGTGGGCCGCACGGGTGCCGACGGCGAGCGCGAGGTCACCGGCGCCGCGCTCCTCCTCTTCCGGCGCACCCCGGTGCTGCCGATGGCCCTGGCCTACTGCCCGCGCGGCTTCGTCGTCGACTGGTCCGACGGCGAGAGCGTCGACGCGCTGCTCGCGGAGGTGACCCGCGTCGCCAAGGAGAACCGCGGGGTCCTGCTGCGGCTCGACCCGGCCGTGCGGATCGACGACCCGGCCGTCCGTCCGGCGCTGGAGTCGCGTGGCTTCACGCGCACCGACCCGGGCGACGACGCGGCCAGGACGCTCGCCCAGCCGGCGCTGCGCATGGTCACCGACATCTCCGACCTCGAGGCGCTGCACCAGGAGCTCTCGCAGGGCACCCGCCAGTCGATCCGCAAGGCAGAGAAGTCGGGACTGGTCTACGAGGCGGTGGGCCGCGACCGGATCCCGGCGTTCTACGAGCTGATGAGGACGACCGGTGCCCGCGACGGCTTCGGCATCCGCAGCCTCGACTACTTCACCACCCTCTACGACGTGCTCTCGCCGACCGACGACATCGTCGTCTCTCTGGTCCGGCTCGACCACGGCGCTGCGGCCGAGTCGGCCCGGCTGAAGGTCGAGGACCTGCGCCAGCAGCTCGAGAAGGCACAGGCCAAGCGCGAGAAGTACCCCTCCGAGAAGGCCGACCGCCAGGTGCAGGGCCTCGAGGAGAGCATCGCCAAGAACGAGGCCTCGGCCGCCGAGTTCGAGGCGGCCCACGCGGAGCACCCCGACGGCCAGTACCTCGCCGGCTCGATCTTCGCGACCTGCGGCCCCCGCGGCTCCTACCTCTACGCCGCGTCGTCCGACGAGCACCGCAACCTGCGCCCGAACTACCTCATGGTCTGGCGGATCATGCAGGACGCCGCCGCCAGGGGAGTGACGAGCTTCGACTTCGGCGGCATCGACGCCTCCGAGGGGCTCGAGGAGTTCAAGCGCCAGTGGAACCCCGAACGACGCGAGTATGCCGGTGAGTTCACCAAGGAGCTCCGTCCCCTTGCGGGCCGGCTCGTCGACCTCGTCGTCCGCGTCTACAAGCGTCGCTGAGAGGACGGTTCCCTTGTCTTCCAAGCCTTCTCGGTCCACGCAGTCCTCTGCGTCCATCGCGGACCGGCCCTTCGTCCCGGTGGTCGTCGGTGCGCACGTCGGTGGCTACTCGCTCGTCCGGGCCTTCCACGAGGCCTACGGCGTGAGGTCGCTCGTCGTCACCGGTGCGACGTCGTGGGTCGTCGACGACTCCGCGATCCTCGAGGTGGTCCACTGCGCCGACGCCCACGACCCGGAGGTCCTGGCGGCCACCCTGGCCGGCTCGCCCTTCGCCGGGCTGTCCGCCCCCAAGATCCTGCTCGCCACCTCGGACGCGCTCGTCGACGTCATCGCCCTGATGCGCCACCAACTCGACGACTCGTGGAAGGTCCCCTACGTGGGAGCGGGACCACTCGCGATCGCCACGCGCAAGCACACGTTCGAGCAGGCTGCGCAGCGGGCGGGCGTCACCACTCCGGCGACGACCTTCGTCGACCTGGGCGACCCGGCATACGACCCCGCGCACGTGGAACCGCCCGAGGGTGCGGGCTACCCGCTCATCGTCAAGCCCACCGCCCCAGCGGCGTGGAACGCCGTGACGTTCGAGGGCCAGGCCAAGGTGCACGAGGTGGCCTCGCCGGAGGAGCTGCGCGACCTCGTCGGCCGGGTGCAGGCGGCCGGCTACCGCGAGACGCTCGTCGTCCAGGACAGGATCCCGGGTGACGACACCGGCATGCGGATCCTCACCTGCTACTGCGACAGGGACTCCCGGGTGCGCTTCGCGTCGTACGGGCGGACGCTGATCGAGGAGCACTCGCCCGGGCTGCTCGGTGTGCCGGCCGCGATCCTCACCGGTCAGGACCGCCGGATCGTCGACGAGGCCGTGCGCCTGCTCGCCGAGCTGCAGTGGGTCGGCTACGCGAACTTCGACCTCAAGTACGACCCCCGCGACGGGCAGACGAAGTTCTTCGAGCTCAACCCGCGGCTCGGTCGGTCCAACTACTACGTCACGGGGACCGGCTACAACCCGGTGACCTGGTACGTCGAGGAGTACGTCCACGACCGGCTGCCCACCGAGTTCGAGCTCGTCGAGGCCGACACAGAAACCGTCTACTCGGTCGTCCCGGTGCGCACCATCAAGTGGGCGCTCGCCCGGCACCCCGACCTCTGGGCGCGCGTGCAGCGGGTGGTCAAGGCCGGCGGGCTGCGCAACCCGCTGCACTACCGCGCGGAGCGGAACCCCTTGCGGTGGGCCAAGATCCTCGCGGCCGGCATCAGCTACGACCGCAAGTTCCACCAGTACTACGACCCCGAGGCGGCCTACCACCCCGGCGGCGAGCCGGCCGACTCCCACGTCCCCCGGGCGGCGGCGCCCCCGACCCGCTGACCCCGTCGAGTCAGAACGGAAGCCGGCGCAGGACCGGGGCGAGGACGTCGTCGACCTCGCGAATCCGCAGGAGCTTGGCGGCACCGAGGAACACGAGGCCGAGGACGAGCCCTCCGACCGCCAGCGAGATGCCCTGCAGCAGCCACTCGCTCGCCGGGTCCGCGACGAGGGAGGCCGTGCCCCAGGCGGCGAGGCCGGCCACCGTCGACGCCAGGACCAGTCGGGCCCACAGCCGCGTGACGCCCGCCAGCCCCAGACCACCGAGCTGGCGGCGCGCCACGAGCAGGAAGGCCGCGGCCGAGACGATGTTGGCGACAGTCGCACTCGCGGCAACCGTGGCGACGACGTACTCCGGCGGTGAGACCCACACGGCCACCGCGCAGCCGGCGAGGTTGATCGCCGTCATGAGCGCCACGAGCCAGAAGTTCATCCAGCCGTCGCCGCGGGCGAAGCAGTAGCGCTGCTTGAGCGCGGTGATCCCGAACGGCAGCAGGCCGACCGCCATGAGGGCGAGGACGAGGGCGACGCTGCCGGGCTCGTCGATGCCCCGGCTCGGGTCGTAGCGGATGCCCGGGAAGAGCGTGGCGGCCATGGGCCGGCCGAGCGCGATGAACGCCGCCGCCGCCGGGATGAGCAGGACCGCCGGGCTGCTCATCCCGCTGAGCACCCGCCGCCGCATGCCGGGGAGGTCGCCCTCCTCGTGCGCCCGGGACATCGCGGGGAAGAGCGCGGTGACGACCGAGGTGGTGATGATCGAGTGGGGGAGGATGTAGAGGCTGTAGGCGAGGGCCTGCACACCGTTGCCCGGGACGCCGTCGACCGCCTCGCCCGGAGACATGACGCGGGTGCTGACGAACCCGTAGAACTGCGAGATGACGAGCGCCGCGACCGTCCACCCGGTCATCCTCGACATCTCGCCGAAGCCGTAGCCGCGCCAGCCGAACCGTGGCCGGTAGCGGAAGCCGGACCGGCGCAGCGGCAGCAGGAGGCTCAGCCCCTGCACGGCGATGCCGAGGGTGGTGGTGAGCCCGAGCACGAGGACCATCTCGGTCGTCCACGTCGAGGCGGTCGGTTGCTGGCCCCACTGCCAGATGAACCAGGCGAGCCCGACGATCTGTATGACGTTGGCCCAGGCGGGCGCCCACGCGTAGGCGAGGAAGTTGCCGCGGGCGTTGAGCACCTGGCCGAAGACCGAGTAGAGACCGTAGAAGAACAGCTGCGGCAGGCAGAGGTAGGCCATCGTCGTGGTGAGCGACATGAAGTCGTCGCCGGCGCCGTCCTTGGTCAGGGCGCCGATGATCCACGGCGTCGCGGCGAGGCACAGCAGGGTCGCGCCGCCGAGGACGAGCAGGCACAGGGTGATGAGGCGGTCGCTGAAGTCCTGCCCGCCGTCCTTGCGCATCATCGCCCTGGTGAGCTGCGGGATGAGCAGGGCCGAGATGAGCCCGCCGTTGATGAGGACGTAGAGCTGGGTCGGCAGCGAGTTGGCGATGGTGAAGGAGTCGAGCGCGACGGCTCCACCGACGACACCGGTGAGCAGGGCGGCCCGGACGAAGCCGAGGACGCGGGAGCCGAACGTCCCGATCGCCATGATCGCGCTGTTGCGGGCGACGTCGTCACCGGTGGCGCGGGCGGCGGCCGATCCGGCTGCCGCGCCCTCGGGATCCGCCTCCGCGCCTTCGGGCCGGGTCTCCGTCACGTGCTCTCCCTCGTCGTGGACCGGGTCACTCTACGGCGCGGGCGGACGACCGTGGACGACGTGCAGCACGGCGTCCTCGAAGCCGGCGCGGCGGTACGTCGCCAGCGCGCGCGTGTTGTCACCGTCCACGTAGAGCTCGATCCTCTCGACGCCCAGCCGGGCGAGGTGCGCGGTCCCCAGTCCCGTGAGCGGTCCGGCCAGGGCGCGACCCTGGTATGCCGGGTGCACCCCGACCACGTACACCTCTCCCGTCGTCGAGCCGGGCTCGCGCTTGGTCCAGTGGAAGGCGGCCAGCGGGTGGGCGCCGCCGTCCTGCGTCGTCGTGGTGTCCTCGACGAGGAGGAAGCCGGAGGGGTCGAACCAGTCCTGGGCCATCCGGTCCTGCAGGTCCGCCAGCGTGAGCGAGCCCTGCTCCGGGTGCGAGGCGAAGGCGAGCCGGTTGACGTCGAGCCAGGCCTGCTCGTCGCGACCGGGCTCGAACGTGCGGACCGAGAAGCCCTCCGGCAGCGTGGGTTCGACCTCGTCGCCGTCGCGGACCGCCCGCTCCATCACGTGCAGCTCCCGGGTCGGCACGAGGCCCTCGGAGGCGGCCAGGGCCCGTGCCGCAGGCAGGTCGCCGTGGGCCCACACCCCGGTCGCCCCGCCGTCGAGGACGGCCCGCAGCAGCGCCCGACCGACCCCGGCCCGACGTGCACTCGGGTCGACCACGAGCTCGGCGGCCCCGGCCGCGTCACGCCCGGCGTACCCCACGGGACCGGGCCGGCCGGCATACGCCAGGAGGTGGGTGACCGACGCACGGGGCGAGGTGAGCGCGAGCCGGAAGGCCTCGGAGACCGCATCGATGCCGTCGGCGTCGGCGGCACGCGCGGCGAGGGCCCGCACCGCGCTGACCGCGTCGTCGGGGAGGTGGGTCGCCTGCTCGATCCGCACGTCGCTCACGAGGTGGCGACCTCGCTGGCCGTGGCCTCGGCCTCCTCGGGGACGAAGCGGTAGCCCACGTTGCGGACGGTGCCGATGAGCGCCTCGTGGTCGGAACCGAGCTTGGCGCGCAGCCGGCGGACGTGGACGTCCACCGTACGGGTGCCCCCGAAGTAGTCGTAGCCCCACACCTCCTGGAGCAGCTGGGCGCGGGTGAAGACGCGGCCCGGGTGCTGCGCAAGGTACTTGAGCAGCTCGAACTCCTTGTAGGTGAGGTCGAGGACGCTGCCCCGCAGCCGCACCGAGTAGGTCGCCTCGTCGATGACCAGCGCGCCCGCCGTGATCCGCACGTCGTCCTCGACGGCGTCGCCCTCGAGGGCTCGGGCGACGGCCAGCCGGAGTCGTGCCTCGACCTCCGCCGGTCCGGCGGTGTCGAGCAGGACGTCGTCGATGCCCCACTCGGGCGTCAGGCCGGCGAGCCCGCCCTCGGTGAGCACGGCGAACAGCGGCGCCGACAGCCCCGTCGTGCGGATCACCCGGCAGAGCGAGCGCGCCATCGCCAGCTCACGGCGGGCGTCGACGAGGACGGCGTCGGCCTTCGGTGCGTCGATGAGGGCGGTGGGCTCCGCCGGGAGGATGCGAACATGGTGGGTCAGCAGGCCCAGAGCCGGCAGCACCTCGGCGCTCGGCGCCAAGGCGTTGGTCAGCAGCAGGAGGTGGGCCATCCAGCACAGAATAGGTGGACATGACCACGACGGACGGCTCCCACCGCGTCATGAGACCGGTGACCCTGCGCTACTGGGCGGGCGCCCGCGCCGCTGCCGGCGTCTCCGAGGAGACGCTGCACGTCGGCCCGCTCGTCGGTGACGTCCTCGACGCTGCCGTCGAGGCGCACCCTGCGCTGCGCGAGGTCGTGGCGGTCTGCTCGGTGCTCGTCGACGGGCGCTCGGTCGGCCGCGACGTCGAGGTCGCCGAGGGCACCGTCGTCGAAGTGCTCCCGCCCTTCGCCGGGGGGTGATGGCAGGATGCCGACCGTGGATGCGCCCGAACCCGTGAGCGAGTCGCGGGCCGCCCGACGGGCCGCCCGCGAGGAGCGACGCCGCAACCCGGTCCTCCCGCCCATCGCCACCGAGCGGCGGGTCGCCGTCGTGCTCGCGACGGTCGTCTTCGCTGCCCTGCTGGCCCTTGCGACGACCGCCGACCACGCCCTCGGTGCCGCGGCCATCGCGTGGGGCGGGCTCGCGCTCGCCTGGGGATGGCCCGAGCTGCTCGGCTCCTCGAGCCGCTTCGGTTCCTCGTTCGCGATCGGGCTGGCCGGCGTCGCCGCGCCCGCCGTCGTCGCCCTGACCCCGGACGCGCCCTACCTGCGGCACGTGCCCGTCGTCGTGGCCGCGGCCATTCTCGCGATGTTCCTGCACCAGATCCTGCGCCGCGACGGACGGCCCCGCCTCACCCAGTCGGTGTCCGTCGGTGCCGCGGGGATCGCCGTCGCCGTCATCGGTGCCGCGTGGGTGCCGCTGGGCCGCATGCTCGGCGGGCCCGAGGTCGTCGTCGTCGTGGCCACCGCCCTCGGGCTGTCCGCCGTCGCCGACCTCGCCGCCCCGCTCGACCGGGCCCGGCGGTGGATGCTGCCGGTCGCCGCGGCGCTCGGCGTGGTCGCGGGCGGCGTGGGTGGGCTGCTCCTCGAGGAGGTCGGGGTGACCGCCGGGGTCGTCCTCGGCGTCGTCGCGGCCGGCCTGGCGCACGCCACGCGACGCGTGCTGTGCGTGCTGCCGCCCATCCGCGGACTGCGCGGGCAGCTCACGGCGGCCGCGGCGTCCGTGCTCGTGGTCGGTGTCCCCGTCTCGGTCCTCGCCAGCGTCCTCGTCGGTTGAGCCGACCCCGCCCGGTGGGCAAACGGTATACGCCGGGTCAGTAGACGACGGCCTGCACGTCCGGGCGCAGGATCTCCTCGACGTAGGCGGCGGCACCTCGGATCACCGCCGGCTCCAGGAGGTCCTCGGGGCCGAGGTCGCGGCGTGCGGCGCACTGCCCGCAGACGGTCACGCTCGCCCCCGCGAGGAGGGAGTCGCGCAGGTCCGCCAAGGGAGCGCCGTGGGGGAGGGCCAGCTCCTCCGCGCGACCGGGAACCGCGACCCAGGTCGCGTCCCCCGTGAGCCACAGGCTGACCTCGGCCCCGGCGGCGAGCGCGGTCGCCGCGACGGTCAGGCCCTGGTTGAGGCGCTCGAGCTCCTCGGCGCCGCAGGTGATCTTGACGACGAGCGGCCGGACGGTGCTCGAGGCGTGGGCCATGGGTCCTCCTCTGGTCTGCGACTACGATCCCATCCGTGGCCTTCCATCTCGACACCAACCTCCCGAACGAGCTCGCCCCCCTCGCCTGGCTCATCGGCAAGTGGGCCGGTGCCGGGGTCGTCGGCTACCCGACGATCGAGTCGGCCAACTTCGGCCAGGAGATCACCTGCTCGCACGACGGCCGGCCGTTCCTCGCCTGGCACAGCCGGACCTGGCTGCTCGACGACGCGGGCGAGAAGGTGCGCCCGCTCGCGACGGAGGTCGGCCACTGGCGGCCCGTGCCCGAGACGCCCGACGGGACCAACGTCGAGCTGCTGCTCACCCACCCGACCGGTGTCGTGGAGATGTATGCCGGTCACGCCCAGCCGGCGAAGGTCGAGCTCCGCACCGACGGCGTGATGCGCAGCCCGCACGCGAAGGAGTACAACGCCGCCCACCGCATGTACGGCTACGTCCAGTCCAACCTGCTGTGGGCCATGGACATGGCCGCGGTGGGGCAGAAGCTGCAGTCGCACGTCTCCGCGGAGCTCAAGCGCGTCGAGTAGGGGCCGCCTGCCGACCGCTGGTCAGGGGGTGACGGACACGTCCGCGTACTCGTCCATCGTGTCGGTGCGCAGCGCCTTGCCGAGCGCGGCCATCGCGGTCTCGTCGAGGAGCTCGATGGAGCCGCCGTCCGGAGCCGTGCCGAAGCCCGTGAAGGGTGCGGTGATGAAGACGACGTCGCCGCTGCGGATGTTGCGCATCGCGAACGCCTCGCTTCGCATGGTCGAGACGGTCATGTCCTTGTCGACGACGAGGTTGTCGGTGGCGGCGTCGAGGAAGCGGGTCAGCGTGATCGGGTTGGTGATGACGTCGACGCTGATCGCCTTGAGCATGAGGGCCTTGATGAACGCCTGCTGGCGACGGCCCCGGGAGATGTCGCCCTCGGAGAGCTGGTAGCGCTCACGCACGAAGGCCAGGGCCTGCTCGCCGTTGAGGTCGTTGAAGCCCTCGCGCACGGCGAAGCCGCCCTCGTCGCTCGCCTCCTCGGCGTAGACCCGGACGCCCCCGACGGCGTCGGTCATCGAGCGGAACCCCTCGAAGTCCGTCCTGGCGACGTGGTCGATCTTCACGCCGAGGAGGTTCTGCATCGTGCTGACGAGCAGAGGGGCTCCGCCGTAGGCGTAGGCGGCGTTGATCTTGTCCTTGCTCCGCCCGGGGATGGGGACATAGAGGTCGCGGGGGAAGTGGATGAGCTGGACCGCGCTCTTGTCCTGCGGCACGTGCGCCAGGACGATGACGTCGGAGCGGCTGGCGGACTCGCCGGGACGCGCGTCCGACCCGATGATGAGGTAGTTCTTGCCGACCGCCGTCTGCGGGATCTCCACCGTCGACCCGTCCGGGAGGGTGGCCGACGCCGCAGCCCTGGGCAGCAGGTCCTCCTGGGTGATGTTGCCCGACACCTTCTGGTTGAGGAAGACGACGAACCCACCCACCGCGACCAGCGCCAGGGCGAGCAGCGACGCGATGAAGACGAGGATCCTCCGCCCGGCCCGCGACCTCCTGGGCGGGGCGGTGGCGGAGCGGCTGTCCTCGTCCGGGAACACGTCTAGCACGCGGCCAGTGTAGGTGCGGGATTCTCGCCCCACCGGCGACCGGCATACATTGGAGTGGTGAGTGACCTCGGCACCCGGCTCCGTGCCGCCGGCAGGCGGCTCACGCCCCAGCGCCAGCAGGTCCTCGACGCCGTGGCGGTCCGCGGGCACGCGACGCCCGAGCAGATCGTCGAGACGGTCTCCGCCGGCGGGGCCGCGCCGATGGCCCTGTCGACGGTCTACCGCTCGCTCGAGGCGCTCCAGGAGCTCGGCCTCGTGAGCCACACGCACGTCGACCACCGGGTCCCCAGCTACCACCTCACGAGCCACGCCACCCACGTCCACGTCGTCTGCCGGAGCTGCGGCGCCGTCCAGGAGGCGCCGACCAGCGTCGCCGACGACCTCGTCGCCCGCCTCGACGAGCAGCTCGGCTTCGACGCCGACGTCACCCATGCCGCCATCCACGGCCTCTGCCGCACCTGCAGGAAGCAGCCATGACCGACACCACGACGACCACCCCCACCTCTCCGCTGCTCGCCCGCCCCGGCGCCGTGGCGGGGGAGGGCGCCGACGCCGGCGTCGCCGCGCACTACGGCGACCCCGGGCGCGAGCAGCGACTCCTCGAGGAGGGTCTCGCCGTCGTCGACCTGTCGCACCGCGGGATCGTGCGGGTCGGCGGTCCGGACCGGCTGACGTGGCTGCACTCGATGACCTCGCAGCACCTCAGCGGGCTCGCGCCGCGGCAGTCCGCCGAGTCGCTCGTCCTCTCGCCCAAGGGGCACGTGGAGCACGCCCTGCACGTCGTCGACGACGGCGAGGCGGCCTGGATCACGGTCGAGCCGGGCACCGCCCCCGCCCTCGCGGCGTGGCTCGACTCGATGCGGTTCATGCTGCGGGTCGAGGTCACCGACGTCACCGACGCGTATGCCGTCCTCGGCGAGCCGCTCTCGGCCGCCAGTGCCGAGGGTGAGTGCCTCGCGTGGGTCGACCCGTGGCCGGCCCTCGTGGGTGACACCGCGGCATACGGTCCGGAGACCGGGCACCCGGGCGAGTCGCGGCGCTGGCGCGAGCTCGTCGTGCCCCGTGCGGACCTCGAGGCGGCCGTCGGGGACCGGCCGCTCGCCGGCACGTGGGCGGCAGAGGCGCTCCGGGTCGCGGCCTGGCGCCCCCGGCTCGGCTTCGAGACCGACCACCGCACGATCGCCCACGAGGTCGACTGGCTGCGCACGGCCGTCCACCTGCACAAGGGCTGCTACCGCGGGCAGGAGACCATCGCGCGGGTGCACAACCTGGGCCGTCCTCCCCGGCGCATCGTCTTCCTCCACCTCGACGGGTCCGGTCACCTGCTCCCCGGTGCCGGATCGCCCCTCACGCTGGACGGCCGCGAGGTCGGCCGGCTGACCAGCGTGGCCCGGCACCACGTGGACGGGCCGATCGCGCTGGCCGTCGTCAAGCGCAACATCCCCGTCGACGCGGATCTTGTGGCCGAGGGCGTCGCCGGGGCGCAAACCGTCATCGTCACCCCCTGACCACCGCAGGATCTGCGTCTCCCGGGTCGCTCGCCGCTCCGGCGTCCTGACACACTGGCGCGCATGGCTCCCGCAGCGTCCGCGACCCTCATCACCGTCGCCCCCACCGGGGCCGAGCACGCCAAGGCCGACCTGCCGCAGCTGCCCACGACGCTCGACGAGCTCGTCGAGACCGCACGCACCTGCGAGCGGGCCGGCGCGGCGCTCATCCACCTCCACATCCGCGATGGCGAGCACCGGCCGACGCTCGACGCCGGGCGCCTGCGGGCGGCGGTCGAGGCGATCCGCTCCGAGACCGACCTCATCGTGCAGCTGTCGACCGGGGGCTCGGTGCACGACCCGCTCGAGCAGCGGCTCACCGTGCTCGACGCCGAGCCGGACTCGTGCAGCCTCACCTGCGGGACGACGAACTTCGGCGACGACGTCTTCCTCAACCCGTGGGGGTTCATGTCCGACCTTTACGTGCAGGCGCAGGAGCGTGAGGTGGTGCCGGAGTTCGAGCTCTTCGAGCTCGGCCACGTCCACGCGCTGCGCCGGCTGATCGACACCCACGGGCTGCCGTTCGGCGGCAGGGTGCACGTCGACTTCGTCCTCGGCGTGCCCGGCGCCATGCCCGGGACGCCGGCCGCCCTGCTCGCCGGGGTCGCCATGCTGCCCGACGAGGTCACGTCGTGGTCGGCCACCGGCATCGGTCGCACCCACCTGCCGGTGCTCGCCGCGGCGCTGTCGGCCGGTGGCCACCTGCGGGTGGGCATGGAGGACAACGTCGTCTTCGCCCGTGGCCAGGAGGTGCGGCACAACGTCGAGCTGGTGTCCCGGGCCGCCGAGCTCGCGACGACGATGCAGCGCCCGCCGATGACGACCGCGCAGGCCCGCGAGCTCCTCGGCATCAAGCCCCGCCGCTGAATCCCCGACTTATTGCCAGTTCGGGTCAGGCTCGCTGGCGCTCACCCGACCCGAACTGGCAATAAGTGGGGGGTTTCAGGCGGGGGAGGGCTGGCGGGCGCGGAGGGTGAGGTCGTGGCAGGCGGCGCAGGTCTCCTCGGGCACGACGCCCAGCCGCATGAGGTGGCCGAAGGCCCAGCACCCGGCACAGAAGCCCAGGGCCGACTCGAGGGTGGCGAAGACGACGAGCACCCCGAGCAGCCCCGAGGCCACTCCGGTCGCACCGAACCCGAGGGCCGCCACGGCGGCACCCGCGCTCACGACGAGGCCGACCGCCTGCGCGAACCGCTTCGGCGGCCCGGGCACGAGCCGTGGAGCCCCGAGGGGCGGTGCGACGACGTGCACCGCCAGCCGCCCGAGCGGGCTGAACCGCGGTCCGGCCGCCACCCGCAGGGCGAACCCGAGGGCGAGCACCACCGTGAGCCCCCACTGCTGGGTGGCGAGCGTGACGACGCCCAGGACGACCACCCCGGCGGCGACGACGCGCGCCGCCTTCTCGTTGACCGGGTTGGGGAAGGTGAGCACACGCGGCAGGGGCATAACGCAAGGTTAGGCCGGTCCCAAGCGCACGGCATACTCATCTCACCGTCGGAGACTCCCTGCGCGCTGCCGACGGCGGCCGGGAACGGGCGTGTGGCGGGACTCACGCTTGCCACGGTTTGCATTCTGCTAACTGGAGCAAGCAGAATCGACCCATGAGCAGGAACCCGCTGAACGACCTCGCCGGACTCGGCGACTACCTGCGGGAGCAGCGTCAGTCGCACAGCCTGTCGCTGCGTCAGCTCTCCGAGCTCGTCGGCATCTCCAACCCCTACCTCTCCCAGATCGAGCGAGGTCTCAAGCGTCCCAGCGCCGAGATCCTCCAGCAGCTGGCCAAGGGACTGGAGGTGTCCGCCGAGACGCTCTACGTCAAGGCAGGGATCCTCGACGAGCACCCCGTGCCCGTCGCGCCGACCCCCACCGTGCGGGACGCCATCGCTGCCGACCCCGACCTCACCGACCGTCAGAAGGTGACGCTCATCGACGTCTACGACTCGTTCGTCCGCGCCGACGCCAAGCCCTGACCGGCTCGACGCGCCCCCAGAACCCCCCACCACCCACCTCACCCAGGAGTGATCATGGCTGCCAGCACCGCCACCAGGACCAACACCACCCCGCTGTTCGCCGTCGTCGGCGCCACGGACCTCGCCGTCGAGCGCGCCCGTGAGGCCCGCCTGCGCGCCGACAAGGTCCGCAGCGAGCTCGCCCCCGCCGCCGTCCAGACCCGCGCACAGGTCGTCCTCGACGAGGCCAAGGCCCTGCCGACCAAGGCCCTCAACTCGGGCGTCGCGACCGTCGACCAGGTCGCCAAGGGCTACGAGGACCTCGCCGACCGTGGCGAGAAGCTCGTCACCCGGATCAAGAACCAGAAGGCCACCAAGGACCTCGTCGCCCAGGCCGAGACGACCCTCGCGCTCGGCAAGGGTGCCGTCACGACCGCCCGCAAGGCCGTCCTCGACATCCGCACGTCTGCTCTCGCGACGCTCACCACCGGCCGCCACGAGGCCGCCCACGTCGCCGAGATCGTCATCGACACCGTCGCCGAGGACGCCGAGGTCGCCGCGACCGACATCAAGGCCGCCGCGAAGCGCACCCGCACCGCCGCCAAGCGGACCAACACCACGGCGACCAAGGCTGCCAAGCGCACGACCTCCTCCACCAAGGCCACCACGACGAGCGCTCGCAAGACCGCCGCCACCACCACCAAGGCGACCGCCAAGGCCGCAGAGAAGGTCGGCGACTGACCTCCTCACCTCCCGGGGAGCACCCCCTGATGCCGCGCCGCCCCACCCGTGAAACGAACCCCGGGTGGGGCGGCGCCGTCGGGAGGTACGAGAGGATGCCCCGGTGACCTCCACGACGCCTCCCGCCCAGCCCACCCCTGCCGTGCTCGACGACGCCCCCGTGCTGGCCCACGCGGTGCGCGGCGGCTTCGTCGAGTCCGTGCACCGCGCCAGCGTGGCCGTGACCGCCGCCGACGGCTCCGTCGAGCTCGAGCTCGGCAGCGCCACCGACCCGGTCTTCCCGCGGTCGTCCAACAAGCCGGTGCAGGCGCTCGCCATGGTCCGCCACGGGCTCGACCTCGCCCCCCACCACCTCGCGCTCGTGTGTGCCAGCCACTCCGGCGAGGACTTCCACCTCGAGGCGGTCCGCGAGATCCTCGCCGGCGCCGGACTGTCGGTGGCCGACCTGCGCAACACCCCCGACTACCCGGTCGACGAGCAGGCCCGCCTGGCCTGGGTCCGCGCCGGTCACGAGAAGCAGTCGCTCGCCCAGAACTGCTCGGGCAAGCACTCGGGCATGCTCGCGACGTGCGTGGCCAACGGCTGGGACCACACGGCATACCTCGAGGTCGACCACCCGCTGCAGCGCGCCTGCGACGAGACCCTGGCCGAGCTCGCGGGGGAGCCCGTCGCCGCCTCCGCGGTCGACGGCTGCGGCGCCCCGGTCATGGCGGTCTCCCTTGCCGGTCTGGCCCGTGCCTTCGGCCGCATCGCCTCGGCGCCCGCCGGCACCGACGAGGCCCGCGTCGCCGACGCCATCCGCACCTCCCCCGAGTACCTCGGCGGCAGCCGCCGTGACGTCACGACGTTCATCCAGCGCACCCCCGGTGCGATCGCCAAGGACGGCGCAGAGGCGGTGTATGCCGTGGGGCTGGCCGACGGTCGCGGCATCGCCCTCAAGGTCGCCGACGGCGGCCAGCGGGCCCGCACGGTCATCCTCGCCGCGGTCCTGCGCCGCCTGGGAGTGGAGTCCGGCGCCATCGACGCCCTCGAGGACGCGCCGATCCTGGGCCACGGCGAGCCGGTCGGCTCGGTCGTCGCCGTGGGCATCTGAGTGCGGGCGGTCCTCCAGCGGGTCTCCCGGGCCGCCGTCGTCGTCGACGGAGAGACCGTCGGCGAGATCAGCGAGCCCGGGCTCTTCGTCCTCGTCGGGGTCGGGCACGACGACGGGCCCGCCGAGGTCGAGCTCGTCGCCCGCAAGATCGCCGACCTGCGGGTGCTCGAGGGTGAGCGGTCGGTCACCGACGCCGGCGCCCCCGTCCTCGTCGTCAGCCAGTTCACCCTGCTCGCCGACACAAGCAAGGGGCGACGCCCGTCGTGGAACGCCGCGGCCCCCGGCGACGTCGCCGAGCCGGTCGTCGCCCAGGTCGTGGAGGCGCTGCGCGGGCGAGGCGTCACCGTGGCGACCGGTCGCTTCGGTGCGCACATGGACATCGAGATGGTGGCCGATGGACCGGTCACGATCGTCGTGGACACCTCCGCGCCGTAGGCTGGCGCCATGTTCAACCTCGGACAGGCCCAGGGCTACGTCATGCTCGTGCTCACGCTGGCGGCGCTGGTGCTCGAGGTGTTCGCCTTCGTGCACGCCCTGAGGACGCGGCCGGACGCGTTCGTCGCCGCCGGCAAGCGCACCAAGCAGTTCTGGATGGCCGTGACCGGCGTCGCCGTCCTGCTCGGATTCGTCTCCCTCGGCGGGCTCGGCCTCCTCGCGATCCTCGGGGTGGTGGCGGCCGGGGTCTACCTCGCGGACGTCCGCCCGGCCGTCGAGACCGTCCAGGGGCGCGGCAACAGCTCGAACCAGGGGCCCTACGGACCCTGGTGACCCAGCCGACCTGAGGCCGGCGCGACCGCGTCCCACGAGACGGTGAGCTCGCCGAGCCGCCACCGTGCCGGGCCGTCGAGGATCGGCCACCCGCTGTCGCGCATGGCCTGCGCCGTGGCCAGGAACCGTTGTCGCACACCGTATGCCGCGTGCACGGCGCTGCGGGCCCACTGCCGGTCGAGCTCGGTGAGGTAGTCGTGGACCGGCTCTCCCGGCACGTTGCGGTGGATGAGCGCCTTGGGCAGGCGCTCCGCGATGACCGACGGCGTCTCCAGTCCTCGCAGCTGCCACGACATCGACAGGCTCATGGGCCCGTCGACCGACACGGCCACCCAGGTCGCCAGGCGGCCCAGCTCGTCGCAGGTGCCGTCGACGAGCAGCCCCTCGGGGGCGAGCCGCCCGAGCACGGTGTCCCAGGCCCCGGCGACCTCGTCCTCGGGATACTGGCGCAGCACGTTGAACGCCCGCACCACGGTGGCCCGGCGCCCGTCGAGCGGCACCTCGAAGCCACCCAGCCGGAAGCTCAGACCCGGCCGCGCCAGCAGCGCACCCGCGGCCACCCGCCCGGGGTCGATCTCGATCCCCACGACCTCGACGTCGGGCCGCACCCGCGACAGGCGGGCGTGGAGCTCGACCGCCGTCACCGGTGACGCCCCATAGCCCAGGTCCACGACGACCGGCGCCGTCGCCGACCGGCGCAGCCGCCAGGCCGCCGGCCCGGCCAGCCAGCGGTCGCAGCGCCGGAGCCGGTTGGGGTTCGTCGTGCCGCGGGTGATCGCGCCCACCGGTCTCGTCCGCGCCACGGCCCCCAGACTACGAGGAGCGGTCCGTCGTCCCCGCCGGCGCACCTAGGCTGGCGGCGTGCGCCTATGGGGAGTGCGCGGCGACGACCGCGACGTGAGTCGGAGCATGGTGGCGCTCGTCGCCAGCCTCGCCGCCGCGCTCGCGCTCGGCACGTCGACCTGGCTCCCCGTCGTCCTGCGCACCGACATCGGGCTCGTCGCCGTCGAACCGGGGCTGCTCACCGTGCACCCCGACGCCCGGGGGATCGCCACCCTGGGGCGGGGCTACACCGTCGCGGCCTACCAGTCGGGCTTCCGCGTGTCGGCGAGCAGCGGCCCGCTGGTCGACACCATCACTCGCGGCTCACCGGTGAGCGCCGTCGTGGGCGAGGTGACCCGAGGCGAGGACCACCCGCGCGAGGACGTCGAGGCCACCCTCGACCACGTGCGGATCGACGAGGTCCGCATCGAACCGGGGCGGGCGGCCTACCTCGGTGAGATCTACGCGGAACCCGACGGGGGAGGCCACGAACGGCGTATGCCGCTCCGCCTCACGTTCGTCCTCACGACGGCGGGGGTCTTCATGAGTGCCCACGTGCAGGGCGCGGACGGCGTCGTCGTCCACCTCGACTCCATGCCGGCGACGGCCGGTCTTCCTCCGGCGCTGCCCGACCTCAACCTGCGCAAGCGGGGCTGGTGGGTCGTGACGTCGGCGGGGGAGCAGCGGGCCTTCACCTCGGCCAGGCGGGCCGTCGTGGGCATCGGTCCGGCCGTCCGCACCCGCGGGCTCGACCTCCGTCCGGACGGTCGGCTGGACGTGCACGTCTGGTCCAACCGCGCCACCCTCAACCTCAGCGGCGTGCCCCGTCCGGGCTGAGGCCTGCGTGACACACTGACGCGATGACGACCGACGAGCCCGGGGTGTGCCGTCGCGTGGCCATGGTCTCGGTCCACACCTCACCCCTCGCCCAGCCGGGGACCGGTGACGCGGGCGGCATGAACGTCTACGTCCTCGAGTCGGCCAGACGGCTGGCCCGGCACGGTGTCGCGGTCGACATCTTCACCCGCCGGACCAGCGCCTCCGACGCCCCCGTCGTCGAGGTCGAGCCCGGACTGCTCGTGCGCCACATCGCCGCGGGTCCCTACGAGGGCCTCGACAAGGAGGACCTGCCCGGGCAGCTGTGTGCCTTCGCCGCCGGCATGATGCGCGTCGCCGCCCAGGCGCCCGAGGGGCACTACGACCTCGTCCACTCGCACTACTGGCTCTCGGGCCAGGTGGGGTGGCTCGCCTCCGACCGCTGGGACGTGCCGCTCGTCCACACGATGCACACGATGGCGCGCGTCAAGAACCTGCACCGGGCCGACGGCGACGCCCTCGAGCCGCGTGGCCGTGAGATCGGGGAGGCGCAGGTCGTGGAGGCCGCGGACCGTCTCGTGGCCAACACCGCCGACGAGGCGCGCGAGCTGATCACGCACTACGACGCCGAGGCGGCCCGCGTCGAGGTCGTGCACCCCGGCGTGGACCTCGACGTGTTCCACCCCGGCGACCGCACGCAGGCGCGCGCCGCCCTGGGCGTTCCCGAGGACGCGGTGCTGCTCCTCTTCGTCGGGCGCATCCAGCCGCTCAAGGGTCCTGACGTGCTCCTCCGGACCGCAGCCGCGCTCGTCGACCGTGACCCCTCGCTGCGGAACCGCCTCCTCGTCGGGGTGCTGGGTGGCGCCAGCGGGATCGCGGTGCGCACCCCGATGACCCTCGACCGCCTCGCCGACGAGCTGGGCGTCGCCGACCTCGTGCGGTTCGTCCCGCCGACCGACCGCGACACCCTCGCCTCCTGGATGCGCGCCGCTGACGTCGTCGCGGTGCCGTCACACAACGAGTCGTTCGGCCTCGTCGCGGTCGAGGCGCAGGCGTGCGGCGCCGTCGTCGTCGCCACCCGGGTGGGTGGGCTGCCGACCGCCGTCGGCGACGGCGGGGTGCTCGTCGACGGGCACGACCCGCACGTCTGGGCCGAGGCGGTCGAGGGGGTCCTCAAGGACCCCGTGCGGCGGGCCGAGCTGTCGCGGCGCGCCGTCGAGCGCTCACGCGACTTCGGGTGGGAGGCGACCGCCGCGCGTCTCGCCGCGGTCTACGAGGCGGCGCTCACCACCCCGCGCCGGACCTCGATCGACGATGCCGACGTGCTGGCCGGCATCCCCACGGCGGTGATCCCGTGACGACCCGCCACGACCTCGCGACGGTGGTGCAGACCTTCCTCGACGGCAGCGAGGTCGAGTGGGAGGCGGGCGCGAGGGCGGGCGAGTTCGTCGTCACGCTGCCGGGGGAGAAGAAGCTGAGGACGGTGGTCTCGCTCGTCGCCGGAGGCGACCTGTCCGTGTCCGCGTTCGTCATCCGCAACCCGGACGAGAACCACGAGGCGTTCTACCGCACCCTCCTGCGACGCAACCTCCGCCTGCCCGGCCTGGCGTATGCCGTCGACGGCACCGGTGACGTCTACGTCACCGGTCGTGTCCCGGCGAGCGGCGTCGACGACGACCAGCTCGACCAGCTCCTCGGGGTCGTCCTCGAGGCGGCCGACGCGCCGTTCAACGAGCTGCTCGCCCTCGGCTTCCTCAGCTCGATGCGCAAGGAGTGGGAGTGGCGGGTGTCGCGAGGCGAGTCGCTGCGCAACCTCGAGGCCTTCCGGTCGATCCTCCAGCGGGAGGGCGACCCGCCGCCGGAGCAGGCTCACTAGGCTGAGGCGCATGGCACACACCCTGATCCTGCTGCGGCACGGCCACTCCGACTGGAACGCCAAGAACCTCTTCACCGGATGGGTCGACGTCGACCTCAACGACCAGGGTCGGGAGGAGGCCGTCCTCGGCGGGAAGCTGTTGAAGGACAGGGGAGTCCTGCCCACCGTGGTGCACACCTCGGTGCTGCGCCGGGCGATCACGACCGCGAACATGACGCTCGACGTCGCCGACCGCCACTGGATCCCGGTGCGGCGCGACTGGCGCCTCAACGAGCGGCACTACGGAGCACTGCAGGGACTCGACAAGGCGGCGACGCGGGAGAAGTACGGCGACGAGCAGTTCATGCTGTGGCGCCGCTCCTTCGACACCCCCCCGCCCGAGATCGAGGTCGGCTCGGAGTTCGACCAGAGCAGCGACCCGCGCTACGCCGGGATCGAGGTGCCCCGCACCGAGTGCCTCAAGGACGTCATCGTGCGGATGATGCCCTACTGGGAGGGGCCGATCCAGGACGACCTGCGCGCGGGCGAGACGGTGCTCGTCGTCGCCCACGGCAACAGCCTGCGGGGCCTCGTGAAGCACCTCGACGGCATCGGCGACGAGGACATCGCCGCGCTCAACATCCCGACCGGCCAGCCGCTCGTCTACGAGCTCGGCGACGACTTCATGCCCACGAAGCCCGCCGAGTACCTCGACCCGGAGGCGGCGGCCGCGGCCGCGGCCGCGGTGGCGAACCAGGGCCGCTGACCCGCCAGCTCACCTGCGTTGGGTCGCGTCAGGATGCGACCTCGAACGGGTCCGTCATGGGAGCCGTCACAGCGAAGGTGCCGACCGATGTGCCGCCTTCGAGAACCTCGAACCGGGAAGCCCAGAAGTCCGTCGGCGACACCGGGAGGGAGAAGCTGGCGAAGTGGCCCGTGATGGGGATGACCGCCGACGTGGTGCCCCCTGACACGACACGCAGGCCGGAGCCGCTGGCAACGAAGACGCGGACCTTCGTCGGTGCGGTGGGGAGGGCGGGTTCCTTGATGCTGGTTCCGTTGGCCGAGATCAGGAGGGGGACAGCTTCCGCCCGGCGGGCATCGATGGGTCCACCGAGATTGATCGACCGCTCCGCATCGGCGCTGCGGAGCACCGCTGTCCGCAGGATCTGCCCTCCAGGAAGCCGGCTGTGCATGACGAGGAGCGTCGGTCGAGGGGTGTCCGAGGACGTGGCCTCCGCCGTCGCGATCTCGTGGGGAACCTCACCGTTGAAGAGCGTGGTGGTGCTGATCTGGGCGGGGTCCAGTCCAAGGGTCCGTGCGATGTCGGCGGTCGTTCGGGCCTCGATCGCCGCACGCGGGCCCGTGCAGCCGTCCTCGCACGGGTTGAGCGTCGTCTTCTCTGCCTCCTTCGTGAGCGGGAGCACCGACCCCACGAACGAGCCCAGGCGGAGGCGCGTCAGGGGAGTGAGCGCCGTTCTGCCGATACCTCCGGTCAGGGGGAGCTTCTCCCAGGAACGGGTCACGGTGCCGTCCACCGCGATCCTGGGCGTGCCCGAGACCTCGGCCGAGGTGCGGTCCGGCGTCGTGACGATGACGAGTGAGTCGCCGGCGCCCACCCTGAGCAGGCTGTCCTCGCGGATGTTCGGGGCTTCGAGCTGGTGACGCAACGACAGGTCTCCCCCCGCAGCGCCGCGCGGACCCGCAGCGATGATGAGCTGGTCGCCGCGAACGAGAAACGCCACCCGCCTGGTGTCGACGTCCTCGACGAAGACAGCGCGTCCGTCGAACTTGTCCTGCGCGGCATCGACCAGGTCCCTGTTGCCGGCCAGAGCGCCGCGAAGGGGCCACGTCCTCACGGAGTTCCACGCCTTGTCGCTCGAGCCGGGCAGCTGGTGCTGACCGGACGGGAGGGCGTCACTGCCGACGCGACCCATCATGCTCGGGACGCCGATCGCGATGGCGGCAGCAGCGGCAACGACCCCGACCCCCACGACACGGCGGTGGCGGCTGCGGCCGACGGCAGCAGACACTCGGGCATACGGGTCGGTCTCGCCAGACGCGACGGTGGCCGCCACATCCTGCAGCGACTCCCGGAGCTGGGTCTCGATGCTCATCTCAGGCTCCGTTCTTCTGGAGTTCGGAAGGGGTGGGACTGGGGTCGCCGAGGACGGTGCGCATCCGCCCGAGGCCGCGTGAGGTCTGGCTCTTGACCGAGCCGACGGAGACGCCCAGAGCGTGGGCCGTCTCGGCCTCGGAGAGGCCGTCGTAGAACCGCAGCACGATCACGGCCCGCATGCGCGGTGGCAGCGAGTGGAGCGCCCGGATGAGGGCATCCCGGTTGTCGACCCCGGCATAGGCGTCTCGAGAGTTCCGGTCGGCGTGCGCCGGGATCTCCCCGAGGTTCTCCGCGACCCGCTTGCGCCGCCACCAGGACGTCGACTCGTTGACGAGGGCGGCTCGTGTGTAGGCATACGGCGAACCCTCCCGATGCACCTTGCGCCAGTGACGGTGCACCTTGACGAGCGTCTGTTGCACGAGGTCCTCGGCCCGACCGACGTCGCCGGTGAGCAGGAAGCCGGCCCGCACGAGACGGGACCACTCGCGCGTCACGAACTGGGCGAATGCCGCCTCGTCGTCTCGGTCCACGTCCCCATCCTCACGTCGATCGCGCCCCTGTCACCCAGGAGAACGCGACCTGCGCGCCAAAGGTTGATCCTCCACCCCGCCTTTCGCTGTGCGGGAGGAACGGGTCAGGGGGTGGTGGTCTCCGGGTGGGCCTGGTCGTCCTCGTCGTCCTCGTGGCTGGACTCGCTGTCGGCCCCGTGCTCACCGGTGACGAGGAAGATGACCCGTCGGGCCACCGACACGGCGTGGTCGGCGAAGCGCTCGTAGTAGCGGCCGACGAGGGTGAGGTCGACCGTGGTCTCGGCGGGGTGGTTCCAGGAGTCGGCCGAGAGCTGCTCGAAGAGCCTGCGGTGCAGGTCGTCCATCGCGTCGTCGTCGCGCTCGATCTGCTTGGCGGCCTCGACGTCGCGGGCGGCGATCACCGAGCCGGCCTTGGTGACGATGCGCTCGGCGACCTGGCCCATCTCGAGGATGATCGAGCGGAGCTCGGGCGGCACCGCGGAGTTCGGGTAGCGGAGTCGGGCGACCTTGGCGACGTGCCGGGCGAGGTCGCCCATGCGCTCGATGTCGGCGCTCATGCGCATGCTCGTCACGACCATGCGCAGGTCGGTGGCGACCGGCTGCTGGAGCGCGAGCAGGTCGAACGAGAGCAGGTCGAGCTCCTCGCGCAGCGCGTCGATCTCGGCGTCGGCGCCGATGACCGACTCGGCAAGCTGGACGTCGGCGTCGAGCAGCGCGGTCGTCGCCCGTGCCATCGCCGAGCTGGCGAGCCGGGTCATCTCGACGAGGGCCTCGGTGACCCGGTCCAGCTCCTCGTGGAATGCCTTGCGCATGTGCTCCCTCTCGACATCGGTGACCACCTCCTGGCCCGGCGGGCGCGACATGTGGGAGGTGACCGACGTCGGCAGCGTGGCACGAGGTGGTGAACAGGCGTCAGCAAGGAGGTGAACATCTCCCTCCACCTGACCCTGACGGCCTGCCGGGTGGGTCGGAGCCATCTCCCGCCCGTCTACGCTGGTCAGGTGGATCCGACGCTCGCCGCGGTGCTGGGTGGTTGCCTGGGGCTCGTCATCGGGGCCGTGGCGGTCGCTGCCAGCCGCTTCAGCGAGCGCACCTTCACGACGATCCCGCCGCCCGCCGATCCCCCCACCCTCCCGGCCGGCGTCGGCGACGTGCTCGCGGTCCTGCGCTCGATCGCGATCGTCCTCGACACCTCGGACGCCGTCGTCAACAACTCGGCCTCCGCGGTGAGCTACGGGCTCGTGCGCCACGGTGAGCTCGTCCACACCGAGCTCCGCCAGCTCGCGCGGCAGGCTCGACGCGACGGCGAGATCCGTGAGGTCGACCTCGAGCTGTCGCGTGGCTTCGGCGCGACGACCAACGCCTTCATGCGCGCCCGCGTCGCCCCCCTCGGCGCGCAGCACGTCCTCATCCTCGCCGAGGACCACACCCATGCCCAGCGCGTCGAGGAGGTCCGTCGCGACTTCGTCGCCAACGTCTCCCACGAGCTCAAGACGCCGGTCGGCGGCATCGCGCTGCTCGCCGAGGCCGTGCTCGACGCCCGTGACGACCCCGAGGCCGTCTCCCGCTTCGCCGCGCGCATCCAGGTCGAGTCCACCCGCCTCACCCGGCTGGTGCAGGAGATCGTCGACCTCTCCCGGCTCCAGACCGCCGACACCCTCCACGAGCCCGAGCTCGTCGAGATCCCGCTCGTCGTCGCCGAGGCGGTGGACCGGGTGCGGGTCGCGGCCGAGTCCCGGCAGATCACCCTCGAACCGGTGGCCGACGAGCGCGCGTTCGTCTTCGGCGACGGCGACCTCCTCGCCACCGCCGTGGCCAACCTCGTGTCCAACGCGGTCAACTACTCCGAAGCCGGCACCCGCGTGGCCGTGGCGGCACGCCGGGTGGGCGACACCGTGGAGATCACCGTCTCCGACCAGGGGCAGGGCATCCCGACGCCCGAGCAGGAGCGGATCTTCGAGCGCTTCTACCGCGTCGACGCCGCCCGCTCCCGCTCCACCGGCGGCACCGGCCTCGGCCTGGCCATCGTCAAGCACGTCTGCGCCACCCACGGCGGCGACGTGTCGGTGTGGAGCGAGGAGGGCCACGGCTCCACCTTCACCATGAGACTTCCCGCGGCGTCCGGCCGGCCCGCGGCACACCCCGACCGGCACGCGGTCGGCACGGCACAAGGAGATCAGCAGCGATGACCCGCATCCTCGTCGTCGAGGACGAAGTGTCCTTCTCGGACCCGTTGTCCTACCTCCTGCGCAAGGAGGGCTACGACGTGAGCGTGGCCGAGAACGGCATCGACGCCCTCGCCGACTTCGACAGCGCGGGCGCCGACCTCGTCCTGCTCGACCTCATGCTCCCCGGGCTGTCCGGGGTCGACGTGTGCCGGGCGCTGCGCCAGCGCTCGAGCGTGCCGGTCATCATGCTGACCGCCAAGGACAGCGAGATCGACAAGGTGGTGGGCCTCGAGCTCGGCGCCGACGACTACGTCACCAAGCCCTACTCCTCGCGGGAGCTGCTCGCTCGGATCAAGGCCGTGCTGCGCCGGCTCAGCGAGCCGGAGGAGCTCCTGCCCGCGACGCTCGAGGCGGGCCCGGTCCGCATGGACGTCGAGCGGCACGTGGTCACGGTCGGTGGCGCGGCGACGGCCTTGCCGCTCAAGGAGTTCGAGCTGCTCGAGATGCTGCTGCGCAACACCGGACGGGTGCTGACCCGGATGCAGCTCATCGACCGGGTGTGGGGGAGCGACTACGTCGGCGACACCAAGACCCTCGACGTCCACGTGAAGCGGCTGCGCGCCAAGGTCGAGCCGGACCCGGCGAACCCCAAGCACATCGTCACGGTGCGGGGGCTGGGCTACAAGTTCGAGGCCTAGCCCGCCGGCGAGGTCGGCAGCGTCAGGATCTCCGCCCCGTCCTCGGTGATGGCGATGGTGTGCTCGCTGTGGGCGGTGAGGCTGCCGGTGGCGCTGCGCAGCGTCCACCCGTCGGGGTCCGTGACGAGCTCGTCGGTGTCGGCCATGACCCACGGCTCGAGCGCCAGCAGCAGCCCGGGTCGAAGCCGGTAGCCGCAACCGGGGCGACCCGTGTTGGACACGTGCGGGTCCTGGTGCATCGTCGAGCCGACACCGTGCCCGCCGAACTGGGTGTTGACCGGGTAGCCGGCCTCGGTGAGCACCGAGCCGATCGCGTGCGAGAGGTCGCCGACGCGCGCGTCCGGGCCGGCGGCGGCGATGCCCGCAGCCAGCGCCCGCTCGGTCGCGTCGATCATCTCGGTGCTTCCCGGCAGCGGCGAGTCGCCCACGACGAAGCTGATGGCCGAGTCGGCGACGACGCCTCCGAGCGAGACCGCGAGGTCCAGGGAGAGCAGGTCACCGTCGGCGAGGGTGCGGTCGTGGGGCAGCCCGTGCAGCACGGCGTCGTTGACCGACGTGCAGATGTAGTGGCCGAACGGACCGCGACCGAACGACGGCTCGTAGTCGACGTAGCAGGAGACGGCGCCGGCCTCGAGGATCCTCGCCTTGGCCCACCGGTCGATGTCGAGGAGGTTGGTGCCGACAACGCTGCGGCTCCTGAGCGACTGGAGGATGTCGGCGACGAGGGCGCCGGTCTCGCGGGCGCGCGCCAGCTCGGCAGGCGTGAGGATCTCGATCATCGCGAGGAGGCGCTCGTGCGCCTCAGCTGCTGGGGCTGGCCGAGGGAGACGGGGTGGCCGACGGCGAGGACGCGGGCTCGCTCGGGCTGGCCGAGGGCGAGGGGGCCGGTGCGGACTCGCTCGGAGCCGCCGACGGCGCGGAGTCCTCGTAGTAGCCGAGCGCCGGGAGGACGGGAACGGTGACGACGTTCTGGCCACTGCCGGGAGTGGAGACCTGCAGCGGCACGACGTCGCCGGGCGCCGCGGGGACGCTCGCCAGGGGGACGGCGGTCTCGCCGCCGAGCGCCAGGGTCGCGCCGGGCTCGACCGAGACGGGCGTCGGTGCCGCACCGCCTCCCGTCCCGATGGTCACGTCCACGACCTCGGTGCCGTTGTTGACGAGCTGGCCGACGACCGAGCCCGGACCGTCCTTGGCGTCCGCGACGACGAGCACGCCGCGCAGGGCCAGGTCGCCGAAGGTCGCGTTGATGCCGTCAGCGGGCTGGTAGACGTAGTTGGTCTGGACGGGGGAGAAGATGGCGCACCCACCGAGCAGCGTCGAGCCCAGCGCCGCTGCCGCCAGGGCAGCGCGGAGGCGGTGGCGGGAGGTCGTCAGGGCTGCGGTCGTCACGGGTGACAGCGTAGCCATGCCGGTGCGTCCCGTGGTGCACGGTGGGCCGGACGGGACCCCGCTGGGGTGGCCACCCACCGCCGCAGGCATGCAAAGGACGTTGTGTCAAGACCCGATGTCGGTGCCGCCCAACGGTTTTCAGCGCGCTGACCTGCACGTATGCCGTGCGCTCCGATTCCGGTTGTCGGTGCCGGCGTGTTAAACTAGGGGTCGCGAAAGGGGCATCATCCATATGGTTTTCAAGGTCGGCGAGACGGTCGTGTACCCCCACCATGGGGCTGCACGCATCGAAGAGATCAAGAAGCGCACCGTCCGTGGCGAGGAGAAGCTCTACCTCAAGCTCAAGGTGGCCCAAGGAGACCTCGTCATCGAGGTCCCGGCAGACAACTGCGACCTGGTCGGCGTCCGTGACGTCGTCGACAAGGCCGGGCTCGAGAAGGTCTTCGAGGTGCTCCGCGCCCCGTTCGCCGAGGAGCCCACGAACTGGTCGCGCCGCTTCAAGGCCAACCTCGAGAAGCTCGCCTCCGGCGACGTCATCAAGGTCGCCGAGGTCGTGCGTGACCTGTGGCGTCGTGACAAGGACCGTGGACTGTCGGCCGGCGAGAAGCGCATGCTCTCCAAGGCCCGCCAGATCCTCGTGTCCGAGCTCGCGCTCGCGGAGAAGACCGACGAGGACAAGGCCGAGTCCATCCTCGACGAGGTCCTCGCGTCCTGAGCGTGGTCTGACATTCCTCCCGGTCCCCTCGACGGCGACGAGCGCCGTGTCGGGGTCGTGGGTGTCGTCCTCGTGGCCGCCGGCCTGGGAACGAGGCTCGGGGCGGAGCAGCCCAAGGGTTTCGTCCGCGTCGCCGGTGTGACGTTGGTCGAGCACGCCATCAGGCGCGCCCTCGGCTCCGCGACCACCGGACAGGTCGTCGTCGTCGCGCCCGCCTCCCACCTCGGTGAGGCGGGCGCGCTGCTGTCCGGAGACCCGCGAGTGAACGACGTGAGCGTCGTCGCGGGCGGTGACCAGCGCAGCCGCTCGGTCGCCGCGGGACTGGCGGCGCTGCGCGAGGACGTCGACGTCGTCCTCGTCCACGACGCGGCCCGCTGCCTGGCGCCCTCCGACCTCTTCGACCGCCTCGTCGACGCGGTGCGAGCCGGTCACGACGCGGTCGTCCCCGGGCTGCCCGTCGCGGACACGATCAAGCAGGTCGACGCGGAGGGCCGCGTCGTGGCGACGCCCGAGCGCTCCCGGTTGCGGGCCATCCAGACGCCGCAGGCGTTCCGTCGCTCGGTGCTCCAGGCGGCTCATGCGGCGGGCGGGGACGCCACCGACGACGCGGCACTGGTCGAGCGGGCCGGCGGCACGGTCCTCGTCGTCGACGGCGACGAGCTGGCCTTCAAGGTCACCACGCCCGCCGACCTCGACCGAGCCGGCCGTATCCTCGGCTCGTGAGCCAGCTTCCCGTCGCCCTGATCACCGGAGGTGGCACGGGCATCGGCGCGGCCACCGCACGCCGTCTCCTCTCCGACGGGTATGCCGTCGTGGTCGCGGGGCGTCGCCGCGACCGCCTCGACGCCGTCGTCACCGAGCTCGGGGAGGCGGCATCGGCCGTGCAGCTCGACGTCACGGACGACACCAGCGTCCGCGACGCGGTCGCGGGTCTGACGCGTCTCGACGTCCTCGTCAACAACGCCGGCGGGGCGCTCGGCCTGGGCCCGGTCGAGGACGGTGACCTGGCCGAGTGGGAGGCGATGTACGCCACCAACGTCCTCGGCACCGTCCGGATGGTGCAGACGGCCCTGCCGCTCCTGCGCCGCTCCCCCCACGCCACCGTCGTCAACATCAGCTCCATCGCCGGTGAGCGGGTCTACGCCGGGGGAGCCGGCTACGTCGCGGCCAAGCACGGCGAGTCGGTGGTCTCCGAGACGTTGCGTTTGGAGCTCAACGGTGAGCACGTCCGGGTCGTCGACATCCGGCCGGGCATGGTGCAGACCGAGGAGTTCTCGCTGACCCGGCTGCACGGGAACCGCGAGGCGGCCGACAAGGTCTACGAGGGCGTCGACCGGCCGCTCGTGGCCGACGACGTGGCGGCATGTGTCGCCTTCGCGGTGGGTCTGCCCCAGCACGTCAACATCGACACCCTCGTCGTCAAGCCCGTGGCCCAGGCAGCGCCCCACCTGCTGCACCGCGGTCCCATCGACTGGCGGGAGAAGCCGTGACGGCCCCCCTGCCTCGCACCGGCATCGGCGTCGACGTCCATGGCGTGGCACCCGAGGGCTCGGCGCGCGAGCTCTGGGTGGCAGGTCTGCACTGGCCGGGGGAACGCGGGCTCGACGGGCACTCCGATGCCGACGTCGCCGCGCACGCCGCCTGTGACGCCCTCTTCTCGGCAGCCGGCATCGGCGACCTCGGCCAGCACTTCGGCACCGACCGGCCGGAGCTCGCCGGTGCGTCGGGCGTGACGCTGCTGGCCGAGGCGGCCCGCCTGGTGCGGGCCGCGGGCTTCGAGATCGGCAACGTCGCCGTGCAGGTCGTCGGCAACCGGCCCAAGGTCGGCACCCGCAGGGCGGAGGCGGAGGCAGCGCTCTCGCAGGCCTGCGGGGCGCCGGTGTCGGTCAGCGGCACGACCACCGACGGCCTGGGTCTGACCGGTCGCGGTGAGGGGCTCGCCGCGATCGCCACCGCCCTCGTCGTGGCGCCTGCTGCGTTTTGAAGCTCCGCGCGGTAACGTCACCGGCGGGGCGGCAGTCGCGACTGGGGCGGCCGGCATACCGATGTCGATGGGTGGAGGACGCAATGCCGCAGACTGTCAGGGGCGTGATCGCCCGGAGCAGGGGCTCCGAGGTCGAGGTGGTCGACATCGTCGTGCCGGATCCCGGACCCGGTGAGGCCGTCGTGCAGGTGCAGTCGTGCGGTGTCTGCCACACCGACCTGCACTACCGCGAGGGCGGGATCAACGACGAGTTCCCCTTCCTGCTCGGCCACGAGGCCGCCGGGATCGTCGAGGCCGTGGGCGAGGGCGTCACCGAGGTGGCCCCGGGGGACTTCGTCATCCTCAACTGGCGGGCCGTGTGCGGCCAGTGCCGCGCCTGCGCCAAGGGCAAGCCGTGGTACTGCTTCAACACCCACAACGCCACTCAGAGGATGACCCTCACCGACGGCACCGAGCTGAGCCCGGCGCTGGGCATCGGCGCGTTCGCCGAGAAGACGCTCGTCGCCGCGGGCCAGTGCACGAAGGTCGACGCGGAGGCGGACGCGGCCGCGGTCGGCCTGCTCGGCTGCGGGGTCATGGCCGGCTTCGGAGCCGCCGTCAACACCGGGGGAGTGGGTCGCGGTGACTCCATCGCCGTCATCGGCTGCGGCGGGGTCGGCAACGCCGCCATCGCGGGAGCGGCCGTCGCCGGCGCGACGACGATCATCGCGGTGGACGTCGACGACCGGAAGCTCGAGGGTGCGAAGGCCTTCGGCGCCACCCACACCGTGAACGGCAGCACCGAGGACGTCGTCGAGCGCATCCGCGAGCTGACCGGCGGCTTCGGTGCCGACGTCGTCGTCGAGGCGGTCGGACGACCCGAGACCTACGAGCAGGCCTTCTACGCGCGCGACCTCGCGGGCACCGTCGTGCTCGTCGGGGTGCCGACACCCGACAAGGAGGTGACGCTCCCCATGATCGAGATCTTCGGCCGTGGGGGTGCTCTCAAGTCCAGCTGGTACGGCGACTGCCTCCCGAGCCGCGACTTCCCCATGCTCGTCGACCTCTACCGGCAGGGCCGCTTCGACCTCGACGCGTTCGTCTCCGAGCGGATCGGGCTCGACGGCGTCGAGAAGGCGTTCGACGCCATGGAACGCGGCGACGTCCTGCGATCGGTGGTGGTGCTCTGATGGCCGCCGAAGAGCTGACCGCGATGCCGACGATCAAGCCCTCGCACGGCGGTGTCCGCATCGACCACGTGACCACCTCGGGAACCTTCGAGCTCGACGGCGGGTGCTGGGAGGTCGACAACAACGTCTGGGTTCTCGGTGACGAGCGCGAGTGCCTCATCGTCGACGCCGCCCACGACGCCGAGGCGATCCTCTCGGCGGTCGCCGGCCGCAAGGTCCGAGCCATCCTCCTCACGCACGGCCACAACGACCACGTCAACGTCGCCAACGAGCTCAAGGAGCGCACCGGCGCGCCGGTGCACCTGCACCCGCTCGGCCGGGTCGTCTGGGCGCTCACGCAGGACGGTGCGCCCGACTCCACACTCACCGACGGGCAGGAGTTCCGGGTCGGGGACGTCACGCTCCGCGTCATGCACACGCCCGGCCACTCGCCCGGGGGCTGCTCCTTCCACGTCTCCGCCCTCCACGTCGTGTTCACCGGGGACACGCTGTTCAACGGCGGCCCCGGTGCGACGGGTCGCTCCTTCAGCAACTTCGACCAGATCATCGAGTCCATCCGCACGCGGTTGCTCACGCTGCCGGCGGGCACCGTGGTCCTCACCGGGCACGGGGACCACACGACCGTCGGCGACGAGGCCCCGCACCTCGACGAGTGGATCGCGCGAGGTCACTGACCCTCCGGTGAGTGGCGGAGGGCCTGTCCGCGCGCCGGTACGCTTGCGCGGGTGACTCTCAGACTGTTCGACTCCATGTCGCGCGAACTGCGCGACTTCGTCCCGCTGCAGCCAGGCCGGGTCGGGATCTACATCTGCGGGCTCACCACGCAGGCTCCGCCGCACATCGGCCACGTCCGCTTCGCCGTCGCCTTCGACGTGCTCCGCCGCTGGCTGGTCCGCGGTCACGGCCTCGACGTCACCCTCGTGCGCAACGTCACCGACCTCGACGACAAGATCCTGCGCAAGTCGGCCGAGGCCGGCGAGGACTGGTTCGCCCTGTCCTACCGCAACGAGGTCGCGACGGCCGAGGCGCTCCGCCTGCTCGGTGTCCTGCCGCCGACCTACGAGCCGCGCGCCATGGGCCACATCACGGAGATGGTCGAGCTCATCGAGGTGCTCGTCGAGCGCGGGCACGCGTATGCCGCGGGCGACGGCTCGGGAGACGTCTACTTCGACGTCCGCTCCTGGCCGGCATACGGCGAGGTGACGCACCAGCGCATCGACGACATGAGTGCGGCCGAGGACGCCGACCCGCGCGGGAAGCGCGACCCGCGTGACTTCGCCCTCTGGAAGGGTCGCAAGGACGACGAGCCCGAGTCGGCGAGCTGGCCCACCCCATGGGGCCGGGGCCGGCCGGGATGGCACCTCGAGTGCTCCGCCATGGCGCGCAAGTACCTCGGTGACGCGTTCGACATCCACGGCGGCGGCGTCGACCTGCGCTTCCCGCACCACGAGAACGAGCAGGCACAGTCACGCGCGGCCGGGCTGCCCTTCACGTCGCTGTGGATGCACAACGCCTGGGTCACCACCGGCGGCGAGAAGATGAGCAAGTCGCTCGGCAACAGCCTGCTCGTGCACGAGGTGACCAAGAAGGCGCGGCCGCTCGCGGTCCGCTACTACCTCACCGCCGCGCACTACCGATCGATGATCGAGTTCCACGAGGGCTCGCTCGCCGAGGCCGAGGCCGCGGTGGACCGGATCGAGGGCTTCCTGCGCCGCGCGCTCGGGCCCGACGGTGCGCTCTCGCCCACGGGCACCGAGGTCCTGCCGGCCGACTTCGTCGAGGCGATGAACGACGACCTCGGCGTCTCCGGCGCGCTCGCCGCCGTGCACGAGACGGTCACCCGGGGCAACACCGCCCTCGACGACGGCGAGCCGGAGACCGCCCGCGAACTCGCGGCCCTCGTCGTCGCCATGACCGACGTGCTCGGGGTGAACCCGCTGGACCAGGGGTGGTCCGGCGCCGACAGCTCGAGCAGCGACGCCCTGGCCGCGCTCGACGTCCTCGTCCGCGAGCGGCTCGCTGCCCGCAGCGCCGCACGGTCGGCCCGCGACTACGGCACGTCCGACGCCATCCGCGACGAGCTCGTCGCCGCCGGCATCACGATCGAGGACACCCCGACCGGCGCCCGCTGGTCGTTGACCCGTGGACGAGGGGAGTAGCCGTGGCCGGCAACAGCCAGCGACGAGGAGCCATCCGCAAGGGCGGCAAGAAGGCGCCCACCGTCGGTTCCGGCGGACAGCGACGCAAGGGCCTCGAGGGCCGGGGCCCCACCCCCAAGGCCGAGGAGCGTCCGTACCACAAGGCGCATGCGGCGGCGAAGGCCTCCGAGCGCCGCTCGGGTGGACGCCCCACGGGTGGTCGCAAGGCCAAGCCGTCGAGCGAGGTCGTGGCGGGGCGCAACTCCGTGCTCGAGGCGCTGCGCGCCGACATCCCGGTGTCGACGATGTATGTCGCCGGCCGCATCGACAGCGACGACCGGGTGCGCGAGGCGCTCAAGATCGCCACCGAGCGCAGCCTCCCGATCCTCGAGACGCCGCGCGGTGAGCTCGACCGCATCACCGACGGCGCCGTCCACCAAGGGCTGGCGCTCCAGGTGCCGGCGTACGAGTACGCCCATCCGCGCGACCTCGTCGACCCCGAGATGCCGGGAATCCCGCTCGTCGTGGCGCTCGACGGCATCACCGACCCGCGCAACCTCGGCGCCATCGTGCGTTCGGTCGCGGCCTTCGGCGGGCACGGCGTGGTCGTCCCAGCACGCCGGTCGGTCGGCATGACGGCATCGGCGTGGAAGACCTCCGCCGGTGCTGCCGCGCGCATCCCCGTCGCCCAGGCGACCAACCTCACCCGTGCGCTCGAGGACTTCCGCAAGGCCGGCTTCTTTGTCGTCGGGCTCGACATGGACGGCGACGTCGAGCTGCCCGACATGGAGCTGGCCGGCGAGCCGCTGGTCATCGTCGTGGGTTCCGAGGGCAAGGGGCTGTCCCGGCTCGTGCGCGAGACCTGCGACCAGATCGTGTCCGTGCCGATGTCCTCGGCCGTCGAGTCGCTCAACGCCGGGATCGCCACCGGGGTCACCCTCTACGAGGTCGCGCGGCGACGTCGTCGCTGATCAGGCGCGTATGCCGGCCGCTCCGGGTCCGCGGTTTCGTCCGTGAGTCGCCCGGAGGTGGGCACGTGAGCTGTGCCACCATGTCCGCAGTCGGGTACCCGACGAGGGGGAACGACCCCGAAGTCGCCACACTGAGAGGGACCACGAATGTCTGATTACGGAAGCACCCCGCCGCCCCCGCCGCCGCCCGGTGGCAGTGGCGGTGGCTACGGCGGCGGCTCGACACCGCCCCCGCCGCCCTCCGGTGGTGGCTACGACGGTGGCGCCTACGGTGCTCCGCCCCCGCCCAGTGGTGGCTACGGCGGCCCGCCCGCCGGTCCGCCGCCCTCGAACAACCTCGTCATGGCGATCCTCGGCCTGCTGTGCTGCTGGCCGCTCGGCATCCCCGCCGTCGTCTTCGCCGCGCAGGTCAACGGCAAGTGGAACGCGGGTGACCAGGCCGGCGCGGTCGAGTCCGCCGCCAAGGCCAAGAAGTTCGCGACGATCGCCCTCGTCCTCGGCGTCATCGCCACCCTGATCTACATCGCCCTGATCGTGGGCGGCGTCCTCAGCGCCGACACGACGACGGGTTTGTGATCCCGACGTCCCAGATGCACGTCGCGACGCCCCCGCACACCGACCCGTCGGTCGGGCGGGGGCGTCGCCTGCTCTGGCCGGCGGTGGCGGCGGTCACCGCGACCGGCTACGCCCTGGTGGCTCACCTCGTCGACCCGAACCAACCGGGCAACTACCCGACCTGCCCGTGGCTGTTCCTCACCGGGACCTTCTGCCCAGGGTGCGGCACCCTGCGGGCGACGCACGCGCTCACCGAGGGCAACCTCGTCGAGGCGCTGCACCGCAACCCGCTGACCGTCGCAGCCTTCCTGCTCATGGCGCTGGGGTTCGCCCGGTGGGCACGGCGCCAGTGGCGGGGCGAGCGACGCATGACGGCCGCCCCCGCCTGGCTCCTCTACGGGCTCTTCTGGCTCATCCTGGCGTTCTGGGTGGCCCGCAACGTCCCGGGCTGGACGTGGCTCTCGCCGGCCTGACCGCTCCGACCCGAGGCCGGGTCAGGACTTCGGTACGTCGATGACGGTGGAGTGCACGATCTTGTCGGCCAGGGTCTGCTTGTTGTCGTCCCACAGCATCCAGAGGTAGCTGAGGTAGACGACCTGGTTGATGAGGCCGCCGAGGAGCTCGCGCAGGAACGACTGCATCGCCCCGATCGGCTGCCCGGTCTGCTCGTTGATGAGCTTGAGCCCCAGCATCTTCTTGCCGACGCTCTGGCCCGTGCGACCCATCCGGAAGATCCGGTTCCAGACCTGGATGCCGATCGTCAGCAGGATGCCGAGGGCGATGAGGAGGCCTCCGATGGCCGCCTGGCCGCCGTCACCCGTGCCGTCGACCGTCGCGCCGAGCTCGTCGACGTCCGGCGCCGCCATCACGAGCAGAACCGCGCCGATGACCATCGGGATGATGCCGATGAGGGACAGCAGGGTGTCGATGACGAGCGCGCCGGCCCGGCGACCGAAGCCGGAGACCGGGCCGAAGTGCTGCTCGACGTAGGCCTTGGATCCCGGGAACGCCTGGCCACCACCGCCGTAGGGGTTGACCTGCGGAGCGGACTGGTACGGCGCGGGTGCGCCACCGGCGTACGGCTGCTGCGGGTTCTGGGCCGGCGGCTGGTTCGGGTCGAACGGCTGTGACATGGAGATCCCCCTGCGAGGTCACGGAACGCGGACGGCTCGATCCTAGGGGTGGGCCGCGAGGCGCCGGCGCAGGTCAGTCGGCGATGACCGGCATCTCGATCGTGTCCACTCCCACGACCGACTTCTCGTCGGGCTTGGTCGGGAGGATGGAGGCGACGTAGTCCTCGATGGCCCGCTCGATGGGCACATCCTGCTGCTCCCGCTCGGCCATGTACCAGCGGTGCTCGAGCACCTCGTGGAACAGCTCGGCCGGCTCGAGCTTGCCGGAGAGCTCGCGCGGGACCCGCCGGGTGATCGGCTCGTAGATGCGGGTGAGCCAGTCGTGGGCGACGAACTCCTCGTCGTCGTTCTGCCGGTCGGTCGAGGCGCGATAGCTGTCGAGGTCGTTGAGCAGCCGGCGGGCCTGGCCCTCCCCGACGTCGAGACCGGTGAGGCGCAGCAGCCGGCGCGAGTGGTGCCCGGCGTCGACGACCTTGGGCTGGATGATGATGCGGGTCCCGTCGATGTCCGTCGTGATCGCGAGCTCGTCGACGTCGAAGCCCACGGAGTTGAGCCTGCGGATCCGCTCCTCGACCCGCCAGCGCTCCCCGGTGTCGAACTCCTCGGTCTCGTGCAGCTCGACCCAGAGCTCCTCGTAGCGGGTGAGGATCCGGCTGGAGATCTCGACCGGGTCGATGTCCTCGTCGAGCAGCTCACCGGCCTGGAGGTCCATCAGCTCGCCGGCGATGTTCACCCGCGCGATGTCGAGGTCGTGGGCGCGCTGGCCGTCGCTGAGTGCCGGGAACAGCTCGCCGGTCTCGGCGTCGACGAGGTGGGCGGCGAAGCTGCCGGCGTCCCGGCGGAAGAGCGTGTTCGACAGCGAGACGTCCCCCCACCAGAAGCCGGTGAGGTGCAGCCGCACGAGGAGCACGGCGAGGGCGTCGATGAGCCGGGTCTCGGTGCCGGGCCGCAGCCCCTGGCTGAACAGCGCGCGGTAGGGCAGCGAGAACTTGAGGTGGCGGGTGAGCAGGCAGGCGTCGAGCGGGTTGCCCTCGGCGTCGACCCGCCCGCTCACGACCCCGAACGGCTCGACCGCCGGCTGGTCGAGGCGGCGGAGGTTGCGGAGCATCGCGTACTCGCGGTGGGCGATGTCCTCCTTGATCTCCTTGACGGCGAGGACGCGGCCGGAGAGGCGCACGAAGCGCACGACGTGCCGGGAGATGCCGCGGGGGAGCGCGGCGAGGTGGTGCTCGGGCCACTCCTCGAGCGGCAGCGACCAGGGCAGGTCGAGCAGCGCGGGGTCCGGCCGGGCGGTCGTGATCTGCAGGGCCATCGGGAACCTCCGGAGAGACGACTCAGGGGTGCCGAGCGCGCGACCTGCTGCGCTCCCGGCACCCCTGAGGCGATGCGGGTCAGTGGCTCAGACGAGTCCCGGACTCGGCGTCGAACACGTGCATGTGGTTCGAGTTGGGCTGGACCCAGATCGTGTCGCCCTTCATCGGGACGCGGCGGCCGTCGACGCGGGCGATGAACGGCTTGGGGATCGAGTCGTCGCCGCCCTCGAGGTGGACGTGCTCGTCGGTCGGGGTGCCGTAGACGTAGGCGTCGGCGCCGAGCTCCTCCACGACGTCGATCGTGATCTGCAGGCCCTCGCCCTCGGCCGCGACCTCGACGTCCTCGGGGCGGACCCCGACGATGGCCTTGGCGCCGACACCCTGGAGGGAGTCGCGCGGGACCTGGAGGGTGTGCGACCCGAACTTCACGCCACCGTCGGCGACCGGGACGGCGATGAGGTTCATCGCCGGGGAGCCGATGAAGCCGGCCACGAAGACGTTGGCAGGGGAGTCGTACATCTCGCGCGGCGTCGCGACCTGCTGGAGGATGCCGTCCTTGAGCACCGCGATGCGGTCACCCATGGTCATGGCCTCGACCTGGTCGTGCGTGACGTAGACGGTGGTGACACCGAGGCGCCGCTGGAGCGAGGCGATCTGGGTGCGGGTCTGCACGCGCAGCTTGGCGTCGAGGTTCGACAGCGGCTCGTCCATGAGGAAGACCTGCGGGGAGCGCACGATGGCGCGTCCCATGGCCACGCGCTGGCGCTGGCCACCGGAGAGGGCCTTCGGCTTGCGCTCGAGGTACTGCTCGAGGTCGAGGATCTTGGCTGCCTCCTCGACACGCTTGCGGATCTCGCCCTTGTCGACGCCGGCGATCTTGAGCGCGAAGCCCATGTTGTCGGCGACCGACATGTGCGGGTAGAGGGCGTAGTTCTGGAACACCATGGCGACGTCGCGGTCCTTGGGGGACAGGTTGGTGACGTCGCGGTCACCGATCCAGATCTTGCCGCCGTTGACCTCCTCGAGGCCGGCGAGCATGCGGAGAGCGGTCGACTTGCCGCTGCCCGAGGGACCGACGAGGACGAGGAACTCGCCGTCCTTGACGTCGATGTTCAGTCGGTCGACCGAGGGCGTGTCGTTGCCGGGGTAGATCCGGGTGGACTCGTCGAACTTCACAGTTGCCATGAGCGTCGTGCCTTCCTTCACCGGCAGGAACGTGCCGGACGATCCGTCGTAAAGGGAAAACCCGCCCACGTCGGTGTAAGCGGTTGCGCCCAGCATGCCGTATGCCGTGACCCCTGTCACGCGGGAGCCGCACCCCTGTCGAAGTCTGGCGCCGACCCCTGCAGACCACTACCGTCGGCACATGAGGATCTCCGACGTCGTGAAGCGCAAGGGGGCCACCGTCGTCACGGTGCGCTCCGACGCCAGTGTCACCGAGCTCCTCGACCTGCTGGCCGAGCACCGCATCGGTGCCGTCGTGGTGAGCGACGACGGCCAGTCGCTCGCCGGCATCGTCAGCGAGCGCGACATCGTGCGCCACCTCCAGAGGGACGGCGCCAAGGTGCTCGACCAGCACGTCTCCTCGATCATGACGAGCGACGTGACGACGTGCTCCCCGGACGACCAGCTCGTCGACCTCGAGCACACGATGACCGAGCTCCGGATCCGTCACGTGCCGGTGGTCGTCGACGACCGGCTCACCGCGATCGTCAGCATCGGCGACGTCGTCAAGCACCGGATCACCGACCTCCAGGCCGAGCGCGACCAGCTGAGCGCCTACATCCAGCAGTAGGGACACCGTCCGGAGTGGCCTCCGCATGACCCGAACGGGCACGTCCCACCGGTCACATTCGTCACATCGGTCTCACCCCCGACCGGCGGTTCGGACAGCCGGCGCCCAGCCACACGGCATACGGTGTGCTCCATGACCGCCGACATCCTCGACGAGCCGGAGGGGCGCGACGAGCTCCCGGAGCACTCGCTGCTCGGGACCTACCGCCTCGTCCAGCGTCTCGGCGAGGGCGGCATGGGGGTCGTCCATCTCGCGCTGGACCGCCAGGGCAAGGCCGTCGCGATCAAGGTGCTGCGGCCGCACGTCGCCCACGACCCGGGCGCACGAGCCCGCCTGTCGCGCGAGGTCGAGACGCTGAGCCGCATCCGCAGCCCTCGCGTCGCCCCGGTCATCGACGCCGACATCGAGGGGGAGCGTCCCTTCATCGTCACCCGCTACGTGCCCGGCCCGCCGCTGGACGACGTCATCTCGGCTGACGGCCCGATGGGTGCCGACGACCTGCACCGGCTGGGCCGGGGGCTCGCCGAGGCGCTCGACGTCATCCACGCCAGCGACGTCATCCACCGCGACCTCAAGCCCGGCAACGTCCTGCTGCTCGACGGCGACCCGGTCGTCATCGACTTCGGCATCGCGCACGTCACCGACGACATCCGCCTCACGATGACCGGGCTGGTCATGGGCACGCCGGGCTACCTCTCGCCGGAGGTGGTCGAGGGCGAGACCGTCACGACCGCCACCGACTGGTGGGGCTGGGCGGCGACCCTGGCGTATGCCGCCTCCGGCCGTCCGCCCTTCGGTCGCGGACCGATGGACGCCGTCCTCTCCCGCGTCACGACGGGGGAGCCGGACCTGCGTGGGGTCGACCCCCGCATCGCCCCCCTGCTGTATGCCGCCCTCGCGCCGGTTCCGTCGGAGCGGCCGCACCAGCGGGAGGTCGTCGCCGCCCTCGAGCGCTACGCCCACGGCGGCATGGTCACCGACGTCATCCAGGCGCGCACTCCGTCGCCGCGCACCCAGTCGCTGTCGGTGGCCCCGACGACGGCGATGCCGGTGCCGCGCACCGAGGTGCAGCAGCGGCCGCCGCTGCGTGCGCTCCCGTCCTACCGCCCGGACCCCGCGGAGGCCGTCTTCGGCCCCCCGGACCGCGAGCTCGAGCCGTCGCACGGTGACCCCCCCGACCGGGTCGGGCCACCGGCCGGCCCCGCCGACCCGGCCTGGAACGGCGAGCCGCGGTTGGACCCGCGCATCGGGCGGGCGAGCCGCAGTGGCACGGTCGGTGCCCTGCTGGCCCTCCTCGTCGCGCTCGCGGCCACCGCGCCGGTGGTCGCCGCCATCGCCCTGCTGGTCTGGATCGTGCTGGCCCGGACCGCAGACCGGTCGATGACCTCGCTCGTGATGCGACGCCACGACAAGGGGCACCGGCGCAGCGACGTCCCGGTCGCCGTGCTCGCGAGTCCGTGGCACCTGCTGCTCGGTGTCGTCGGAGCCCTCTTCGGCGCCATCATGCCGGCCGTCATCGCCGTCTCCGGCGTCTTCTGCGCGGCCCTCGTGGTCGTCGCCCTGCAGGGGAGCGGCGCTCCCGAGCCCAACGCCCCGATCCCGCTCGCGGTGGGCGGGCTGCTCGCCGGCCTCATGGCCTGGTGGGGTCCGGCCGGTGCCGGTCTGCGTCGCGGCACGCGCAGCCTCGTCCGCGGGATGAGCCCCGGTCCGAGCGCGAGCCGCGTCCTCGTCCTGCTGCTCCTCGTCGCGGCCGTGGCCGTCGCGGTGGCGGGGGTCGCCAGCGGGGAGCCGTCGTGGTGGCCGAGCGGGAGCGCGTGGTCCGACCAGCTGAACCTGCCGTGAGCGACGACGTCCGCCCTCGCCGGGCGTGGCGACTCCAAGGGGGCCCGCCCACCGAGCCGATGCCGCTCGTCGACCTGCTCCGCCGCACCCCCTACCGCAACGCCCGGGTGGCCAGCGAGGACGCCGAGGAGGCCCGCGTCCGCAGCGCGCTGGACCTCGCCGTCCGCCTCGGTGAGCTCATGCTGCGCAGTGGCGCGGGTGCTCCGCAGGTCGAGGGGTCGGTCGCCGCGGTCTGCGCTGCTGCCGGCCTCACCAGCGTCGAGATCGACATCACCCTCCAGTCACTCCTCATCCACGCTCGGGTCGACGGGCTCACCTCGGTGACGGCGCTGCGCGTCGTCCGCTCGACCCGTCACGACTACGCCCGACTCGTCGCCGTGCACGAGCTCGTCGACGCGTTCGTCAACGGACACATCGAGCTGGCCGAGGCGCTGGAGCAGCTGCGGGACATCAAGCGGACCCACCGCACCTGGCCCGACTGGGCCGTCACCCTGGCGACCGCACTTCTGGCGGCCGCCGTGGCCGTGATGATCGGGGCGACCCTCTTCACCGCCCTCGTGACCCTGCTGGTGGTGCTCGGCGTCTCCGGCGTGGCGCGGCTGATGGGCCCGCTCCGCCTGCCGGACTTCTACTCGAACGCAGTCGCAGCCTTCGTCGCCACGGCACTGGCGTGGGCGGCATACGCGCTCGGTGCGCAGGGATGGCTCCCCGTGGGGGGCAAGGACTTCGCCTTCATCGTCGCCGGCGGCATTGTCGCGCTGCTACCCGGGCGCACCATGGCCTCGGCCGTCGAGGACGTCATCTCCGGGTATGCCGTGACCGGCGCCGGTCGGCTCCTCGCCGTCGTCGTCTCGTTCACCGGGCTCATCATCGGTGTCGCGGTCGGGCTGAGCACGACGATCCGGCTGACCGAGGCGCTGTCGTTCAGCTTCGTCGCGCCCTCGGTCCTCGACCTGCGCACCTCGCAGGCGCAGTGGTGGGCGGCGATCGCCGGTGCCCTCGTCGTCGGCTCGTGCGGTGCGGTGACGATGCAGACCCGCCGACGGCTCGTCCTGCCCACGGCACTGCTGTCCGTCGTCGCGGTCGGCGTGTTCGGGGTGCTCACGCGCGCCCTCGACGTCGGCTCGGTGACCGCCACGGGGATCGCCGCGGTCGGCATCGGGCTCGTCGGGCGCCTCGTGGCCCTGCGCCTGGGGTCACCGGCGATGGTCGTCGTCGTCCCGGCCAGCTTCGGGCTGCTGCCCGGGCTGACGATCTTCCGCGGCCTCTACGAGCTCGTCGGCCAGAGCTCCACCGAGATCGGCACGCTCTCCTTCCAAGCGGGTGTCGCGACCCTGCTCGGCGCCTTCGGGGCGCTGCTCGCCATCGCCACCGGCACGACGCTCGGCGAGATCATCGCCTCGCCGTGGGACCGGCGGGTGGCCCGGGTCCGACGCCGCGCCCGCGTCTGACCTGCCGTTTTGGGTCGATCCTTCCGTGGCCGACCCGCGCCCCATCGGCGAAACTGGGCCCATGACCACGCACACGCTGACCATCACCGTCGACGCCGAGATCACCGACGAGGCCGCCCTCATCGAGTCGGTGCAGTCGGACACCCCCGAGGGCTCCCTCTCCCCGGACGACATCAGGGAGGAGGACCGCGCGTCGTCCACCCTCGTCGCCGGGGTCTCGAAGGCGCTCAAGGGGCTCTCCGTCCCCGGCGTCGAGATCCGTGAGCCCAAGGTCGTCGCGCGCGACGAGTAACCCCGAGCCGGGCGGACGTGGCTGCTGCGACACGCCGTGGGCGCGACTTGCGGGCCGGGTGGGTCCAGAGTTACATTTGTGTAGTTCTGTGACAGGATTGATCAATGTTGCAGTTGTGACGTAGCGTGCCTTTGTCGTCCCCTGACGCAAAGGACCCCTGTCATGCTCTTCGCCCCCGAGTTCCCCGCTCGTCCCACACGTCGCCGGCCCCTGCGTCGCGCGATCGTCGGGACCACGCTCCTCGCCACCACCGCCTCTGCAGCCGTCGTCGGCCTGGCCACGGGAGCAGGGGCGACCGAGACCGTCTGGGACCGTGTCGCACAGTGCGAGAGCGGGGGCAACTGGTCGATCAACACCGGCAACGGCTACTACGGCGGACTCCAGTTCTCGTTCAGCACCTGGAAGGGCTTCGGCGGGCAGCGCTACGCCTACACGGCCAACCTCGCCAGCAAGTCCCAGCAGATCGAGATCGCGCAGGCCGTGCTCAAGGTCCAGGGGCCCGGCGCATGGCCGGTGTGCAGCGTCCGGGCGGGCCTCACCGTGGCCAACGGGCTCTCCGTCCCCGTCTCGCGTGACGCGCCGCGCTCACTGTTCCCGCTCGCGGTCGACGGCCAGAAGGGCCCGAGCACCCGCAAGGCGGTCGAGACCTGGGTCGGTGGATCGGTCGACGCCTACTGGTCGCGCGCGGACGTCATGAAGCTCCAGGCCAAGGTCGGGACCCGCCAGGACGGGTCCATCGGTCCGAAGACGACGCGCGCCCTCCAGGCCAAGGTGGGGGCGCAGCAGGACGGCTCGTGGGGTCCGAAGACCACGGCCGCCCTGCAGCGCTACCTCAACAACCTCTTCGACTGAGGTGCAGCCGGGCTCCTTGCCGCGACCGGCCGCCGGCGCAGCTGACCTGGTGCTCAGCCCTGACGAGCGCGTCCGGGCAGGGGGCTGGTCGTCCTCGCGAGTCAGGCCGCGGCCGCGAGGAGCTGGGCGCGCAGGCGCTTCAGCGCGGCGGACAGCAGGCGTGACACCTGCATCTGGCTCACCCCCAACACGTCTCCGATCTCGCGCTGGGGGAGCTCCTCGACGAAGCGCAGGTGCAGGAGCTGGCGCTCGCGGGAAGTCAGCTCGCCCATCGCGCTCACGAGGGCCTGGTGGGTGATGACCTGCTCCGCGGGGTCGTCCAGGACCACGACCCGCTCCGCCAGCGTGGTGCCCGTCGGGGACGGGGCGTCCAGGGACACCGCGTGGTAGCCGCAGGAGGACCGGCAGGCCGTCCGGACGTCGCCGGGATCCGCCCCGAGGACCTCTGCCAGCTCGTCCACCGTGGGCTCGCGCGCCAGCTCGTGACGCAGGCTCTCCTCCGTGACGCGGGCCTCGAGCCGCAGCTCCTGCAACCGCCGCGGTGGCCGCACGGCCCACGTGTGGTCGCGGAAGAAGCGCTTGAGCTCCCCTTCGACCGACAGGACGGCATACGGGACGAAGGGATGGCCCAGGGACGGGTCGAAGCGGGTCACGGCCGCGACCAGTGCGGTCCGCGCGACCTGCTCGAGGTCGTCGTCCTCCACCCCGCGGCCCCGGAAGCGGTGGGCGATGCCGTCGGCCACCGGAAGGCACGCCTCGACGATCTCGTGACGGAGGTGCTCGGTCTCGTCGGCATCGGCCGCGGCGAGGCGCTGCGTCAGCGACGCCACCTCGTCGTCGCGGCTCGCGTGGTGCGGTTCGGCTGCACAGAGTGTCGTCATCGCTCATGCCCTTCGGCAGAGAGGACGGCGCCACTGTCGGACCCATCGGTGCATCGAAGATACTCACGGACCGGTTCTGGGGCAACCGACGACCGCGACGGGTGGATCTGGTCGCGACGATGGGCGGGAGGCTCCGCAACGCCACACGGCTACGCTGGCACGAGTGGCCGGACGAGTCGCCGAGATCGCGGGAGAGGCGGTCGGAACGGAGCCGACGTGTCGAAGACACTGCAGAATCCCGGATCCATCCCTCCGGACGTCGCCGCACAGCTCAGTCAGGTCGTGGGCTGGCTCTCGCGCCCCGAGGGGCCGGTGACGCCGGCCCGTGTCGTGAGCGCTGCCGCGCTGGGAATGCCGCACGGGAAGCACTGCGGCCTGACGTTGCTCCGGCCGGGCCACCGCCCCGTGACGATGGCGGCGTCGGACGACCTGCCGCGGCAGGTCGACGCGCTGCAGTACGAGCTGGGCGAAGGTCCTTGCCTGGACGCCGCCCTCGGCCCGGCCGTGCTGCTGTCCGACGACGTCACGGTGGACGAGAGGTGGCCGCGCTTCGGGCCCCTGTGCGCTGCGTCGACCGGGGCGCGGAGCATGCTCAGCCTCCGGCTGCCGGTCGGCGGCGAGGACCACGCGGCCATCAACTACTACTCCACCGAGGTCGCGGTCTTCACCGACGCCGACGTCACGGTGGCGTCGGTGCTCGTGCCCCTCGCGGCGCTCGCCGTGGAGGCACACCTGCGCGAGCACGACCGCGAGAACCTCGTGCAGGCCCTGACGACGAGCCGGCAGATCTCCACCGCCGTGGGCATCATCATGTCGACGCAGCGCGTGGAGAGCGAGCGGGCCTTCGAGCTGCTGCGACGGGCCAGCATGGACCTCAACCGCAAGCTGCGTGACGTCGCCGAGGAGGTCAACCTCACCGGCGCGCTCCCGAGCCGGTCGCTGGACACGGTGGGGGAGTGATCGGGCGTTCGGCTCGGCACCCGGTGCGCCGCGTCGGACCGGACCTGTGGCACGCGGCGGGTCATCGGCCGGGTACGTTGATCCGAAGGTGTGAGCGTCCTACCACGTGCGCATCCGCCTGAACGACCTCGGAGCTCCTGACCGTGAACGACTCGCTCTCCCAGGCCGACCACCCGTCGGATCTCGGACTCGGCCACCAGTTCGTCCAGCTGTCCTCTGCGCTGACCACCAGCCGGGACGCGCTGGACCCCGACCGGGTGGTCTCCCTCACCGTGCGCGCCGTCCTCGGGGCAGAGCGCGGGGGCCTGACCCTGCTGCGAGCGACCCGCGCACCCCTGTCCGTGGCCGCCACCGACGAGCTGTCCCCCGAGCTGGACCGGCTCCAGTACACGTGCGGTGAGGGCCCGTTCTTCGAACCGGCGACCCAGCACGGTGTCGTCCTCGTGAACGACCTCGAGCTCGACGAGCGGTGGCCGAGGTTCGGCCGGGGGGCGCGCGAGCTCGGCGTGCTGAGCCTGCTCTGCCTGCGTCTCGCCCTCGGCGGCACCGACCGTGCCGCACTCGTGCTGTATGCCGGCCGGTCGGGAGTGTTCGACGAGGCGGCGGTGACGTCGGCGTCGCTGCTCGCCCCCTTCGCCGCGCTCGCCGCCGAGGCGCACCTGCGGGCGCACGACGTCGGCAACCTCACGGCGGCTCTCGCGACCAGCCGACAGATCGGCACGGCCGTGGGTATCGTCATGGCGCGCCACCGCGTCTCCAGCGATGAGGCCTTCGCGCTGCTGAGGAAGGCGAGCATGGACCTCAACCGCAAGGTGCGCGACATCGCCTCCGAGGTTGAGCTCATCGGCGACCTGCCCCAGCAGGGGTCGGTCGCGGTCGCTGACGACGGTTCCGGGCTGCCCGGGGTCTGAGTCGGCCGGGCCCCGCCTCGGTCAGGCCCGGCGCTCGCCTGCTCCAAGATGGTCGCCGGGCAGAGCCGGGTCGGGAGCGACAGCCCTTCGTCCACGCCGCGCACGATGCCCCGTTCCAGTTGCGTGAGGAGGTCGTCGACGTCTGCCATGGCCCCTTCTGTGCTTCGCGCGTTGTGCTGCGTGCATCTCGATACGTCCGACAAACCTCCTCCTGTCGGCTGCCGGGCGATCGGTCTGCGCCGGCGCGGGTCCGGACCAATCGGGGCGGCGCGTCCGCTGCCGTTGAGCCCTTGCGTGATCTGCCGTGACGTGCTAGATAAATATGTAGCGCACACCATAGATCCATCCGGGGATCTGTGGCCCTCGCAGGGCATCGTGAGTGATGGAGGTGATGAAGATGCTGATGCGCACCGACCCCTTCCGTGAGCTCGACCGAATGGCGCAGCAGGCCTTCGGGGCCGTGGGGACCCCGGCGCGCCCGGCGGTCATGCCGATCGACGCCTGGCGCGAGGAGGACACCTTCGTCGTCGAGCTCGACCTGCCGGGCGTCACCCCGGACAGCATCGACCTCGACGTCGAGCGCAACGTCCTCACCGTCAGGGCCGAGCGGCGTGCACCGTCCAGCGACACCGAGCTCGTGGCCGCGGAACGCCCCCGCGGCGTCTTCAGCCGCCAGCTCTTCCTCGGCGACACGCTCGACACCGAGCACATCGAGGCCGACTACGAGCACGGCGTGCTGCGCCTGCGCATCCCGGTCGCGGAGAGGGCCAAGCCGCGCAAGATCGAGATCAGCGAGGGCAGCACCAGCGGGCGGCAGGCCATCTCGGCCTGAGCGTCGGTGGCTCGCCATGTCCGCACCGCTGCCCAGCGCAGGCGCCGCGTGGTCCTCGGCGTCGCACGAGGTCGACGACTTCCTCGAGGTCGTGCTCGCGGACCCTGACCTGTTGGCCGCGGAGTTCGAGGCGATCGTCGAGGAGGCCTGGGGGAGAGGTGACGAGGCAGGGCCGGCCACACGGCGCCGGCCGGCCGGATGGCCGTCTGCACCCGGGAGAGACAGGCGGGGTTGGGCACCGCGTCCAGGCCCCCGGCGCCCACCCGGGCGACGGGTGCGCGACCCGCCCGGGTCCGTGTGAGGCCCACGAGGGCGGTCGTCGGCAGTCGCCGCAGGCCGCCCTCGTCGGCGTTCTGAAAGGATCGGGCGATGGACCTCCAGGCCTTCCTCGACCACGTGGACCGCGGCGATCTCATCGAGGGCGGGTCGGACCTGCACGCCACGATGCACACGGCCGCGCAGGAGGCGCTGCGGACGATCGGCGAGCTCAACGGCGGCTACCGCACCCCGGACGAGGTGCGACAGCTGCTCACCCGGTTGACCGGCGTACCCGTGGACGAGTCGGTCACGGTCTTCCCGCCCTTCTACTGCGAGTTCGGCCGCAACCTCCGGCTCGGCAAGAGGGTCTTCGTCAACATGGGATGCCGCTTCCAGGACACCGGTGGGATCACCATCGGTGACGACACGCTCGTCGGCCACGGCAGCACCCTGACCACCCTCAACCACGGCGTCGACCCCGACCGGCGAGCCGACATGGTCCCGGCGCCGATCCGGATCGGGCGCAAGGTCTGGCTCGGGGCGTCCGTCACCGTCGTGCCCGGAGTGACGATCGGTGACGGAGCCATCGTCGGCGCGGGCGCCGTCGTGTCCAGGGACGTGCCGGCCGACACCGTCGTTGCCGGGGTCCCGGCTCAGGTACTGCGCGCCACCGGCTTCCGCGCCTGACCACCTCCGGCGGGGCGGTCGACCGGCGCCGTGGTGCGGTTCTCGCGCAGGGACCACCTATGCTTGTCGTGCGTCCCGTCGTTCGGCGAGGGCGCTCAGCGACACGGCGGCCAGGGCCTGGTCCCTCGCCAGCGTCCACGTCGGTCCGGTATGCCGCGGTGCCAGCAGGCGCCCGCCCCGCCTGGACCACGGTGAACCCGGCGGCTCCGGCCCTCCTCCCGTGTCCGACTTCCGAGAAGGTTTCGCTTGGCACAACGAGCTCAGCGGGGTGGCGGCACAGCACGCAACGCCTCTCGCGACCGGCGACCCTCCCACGTCCGTGACGGCGAGGGCATCATCCCCGTCCTGGCCAAGACCGTGCGCCAGGTGGAAGCCAGTGCCCAGCGCGGCAAGGTCCGCCCAAGGGAGCGGACGGCATACCAGGTCGTCGCCATCCTCCTGCGGGAGGAGCGCACCCGCATGAAGGCAGACGCGACCATCCCGGAGTCGGAGCGCACCGCCGCGATGACCCGCCTCGACGGCATCGCCACCATCCTCGCCAAGACAGCGGCCCGCGACACCTCGCTCCTCGAGCTCCTGGCGGAGGGTGCTGCGGTCTCGTCGTCGGCGGTCGAGCTCAAGAACGACATGCTGCGGGCGGCCGGTCGTGAGCCGGAGGCCGAACCCGAGCCCACGCCGGACGCATCGTCCGAGGCCCCGTCGGCGACGCGACGCGTCGTGCCTCAGACGGTCATCGCCCGCCAGCTGGCGAACCCCTTCCTGGCCCCGGACTTCTCGTCGGTGCCGGCCCGGCGGCCGACGACCAACCGCCTCGGCCAGTGGGAGCTGCTCACCCCACTGTTCCGCGCCTTCGAGTACGGCGGCGACTCCACCTGTATGCCGTTGCCCGAGCCCGATGAGACCTGGCGCGGCATCCGCGGCCTGGAGCTCATGCACCACCAGGCGCAGGTGGTCGCGGCGGCCGCTGAGGGGCACCGCACGTTCCTCCTCGCGGACGAGCCCGGTCTGGGCAAGACGGCGCAGGCCCTGCTCGCCGCCGATGCGGCCGGTGCCTTCCCGCTGCTCGTGGTCGTGCCCAACGTCGTCAAGGCGAACTGGGCGCACGAGGCCGAGCTGTGGACGCCCCGGCGCACCGCCACGGTCGTCCACGGGGACGGCGACACCATCGACGGGTTCGCCGACATCGTCATCGTCAACTACGAGATCCTCGACCGCCACGTGGACTGGCTGGGCCGCCACGGCTTCCGCGGCATGGTCGTCGACGAGGCGCACTTCATCAAGAACAAGTCCTCGCAGCGCTCCCAGCACGTCCTCCAGCTGTCCGACCGCATCCGGACGCGCATCCGGAACCCGCTGCTCATGGCCCTGACCGGGACGCCGCTGATCAACGACATCGAGGACTTCCGGGCTATCTGGCAGTTCCTCGGCTGGATCGACGACAAGAAGCCCCGGACGGAGCTGCTGGCCGCGCTCGAGGAGACCGGGCTGACCCCGGCCGACCACGGCTTCTATGCCGCCGCTCGGGCGAACGTCATCGACCTCGGCATCGTCCGGCGACGCAAGGTCGACGTCGCCTCCGACATCCCGGCCCGTCGCGTCGCGGACCTCCCGGTCGAGCTCGACGACGCCGCCGCCCGCTCGATCCGGGCCGCCGAGCAGGAGCTCGCCCGGCGCCTGGTCAAGCGCTACGAGGCGGCGCAGGCCGCTCGCGGCGTCTTCGACCTCGGTGCGGGCATCGACCACGACGTCGTGCGCCGCGTCGCCGCGTCCGAGCTCAAGAACTCCGGCTCCGACAAGAACGGCGACAACGTCTTCACGGTGATGCGCAAGATCGGGCAGGCCAAGGCCGGCCTGGCGGCCGACTACGCCGCCCAGCTGGCCCGGAGCGTGGGCAAGGTCGTGTTCTTCGCCAAGCACATCGACGTCATGGACACGGCGGAGGCGCAGTTCGTCAAGCGCGGAGTCGGCTACTCCTCCATCCGTGGTGACCAGACGCCGAAGGTGCGCAAGGCCAACATCGAGGCCTTCCTCACCGACCCCGACATCCACGTCGTCGTGTGCTCGCTCACCGCTGCCGGGGTCGGCCTCAACCTCCAGGTCGCCTCGAACGTCGTCCTCGCGGAGCTGTCCTGGACCTCGGCCGAGCAGACCCAGGCCATCGACCGGGTGCACCGGATCGGGCAGACCGAGCCGGTCACCGCATGGCGGATCATCGCCGCCCAGACCATCGACTCGCGCCTCGCCCAGCTCATCGACGACAAGGCCAGCCTCGCGGCCCGCGCCCTGGACGGCTCCGACGAGGAGGTCGGCTCCTCGGCCGATGTGCAGCTCGAGGCGATGGTGTCGTTGCTGACCGAGGCCCTCCAGGCGGAAGCGCCGGTCGGCTGAGGACGTCGGAGTGCGCGTGCCAGCCGGGCATCGCGTCCCCGAGGACGTCCGCCAAGTCGCGCATGACCGAGTTCTGCCCGAGAGAGCAGGTTCCCGCAGGCTAATCCGTGCGGGATGATCGGTCCGTGAGCGTGGACGTCCAGGTCGAGATCGTCATCGACCGCCCTGTCATCGAGGTGGCGGCCTACGCCGGCGACCCCAGCAACGCACCGCAGTGGTACGCCAACATCGGGTCGGTGTCGTGGCAGACCTCACCTCCCGTCACGGTGGGCTCGCGGATGGACTTCGTGGCCCGGTTCCTGGGGCGCACCCTGGCCTACACGTACGAGGTGGTCGAGCTGGCTGCGAACGAGCGCCTGGTGATGAGGACGGCCGACGGCCCGTTCCCCATGGAGACGACGTACACGTGGACGGAAGTCGAGGGTGACCGCACCCGCATGACCCTGCGCAACCAGGGAGAGCCAGCAGGCTTCGCGCGGCTGACCGCACCCATGATGGAGGCAGCCATACGCCGGGCGACGACCAAGGACCTCAGCCGGCTGAAGCACGTGCTCGAGGCCGGCGACGGGCACTGACGGACCTCCGACGGGGTCGGTGCCGGAGTCCTCAGGCGCCTCGAACCCGGACGAGCTGGCGAGGGGACTTGAACCCCTAACCCCCTGTTTACAAGGAGGATGGGACTTCGTCCCTGCCGGCCCCTGACCTGCGAGGATACTCAATCCAGGCCTTGGAAATGGCCTCGTGCGACAGCCGTGCGACAGTGATGTCCATCTATGTACACCTGTGTCGTGCGATACGAATCATGCGCGCCAGGACGAACTCCCGGCATCCATTCTGACATAGCACGTCTTGCTATACTCACATCATGGGTGAGCGTGGGCAGGTTCTGGACCGGGTAATGTCGGAGACCGGCACCACCCAGACCCTGCTGTCCCGGTGGAGCGGTGTCCACCAGCCGAGCATCAGCCAGTTCCTCACCGGTCGCACGGAGCTCAGCGACGAGATGCTCGAGCGGCTGCTGGACTGCATGGGCTACCGGCTCGAGGTCATCCGTCGTCCGGTCGAGCCGGTGCTGACTCGGTCTGAGCAGCGCTCCTGGCGGCTGCACCGGCAGCTGTCGACCCACCTGACGCAGCGGTCCCTCAAGGAGTGGCGCCCGCAGATCGAGGAACGGCTCAGCCAGCTCCGCTCGCGGGTGACAGGCCAGCCCCACACCCGCAACATCGAGCGCTGGGGCCGGCTGCTCGACAGTGGGGACGTTTCGGGACTGCGTCGCGTCCTCACCGGCCTCGACCGCGACAGCATCGAGATGCGTGAGGTCTCGCCGATGGGCGGTCTGCTGAGCCAGGATGAGCGCCAGCAGGTGCTGGCGGACCACTGATGCGTCGCGACCAGCTCGAGCACGCCATCCGCACCGCCTGCCAGATCATCGGGGCTGACGCGGTCATCGTCGTTGGTTCGCAGGCCATCCTCGGCTCGGTGGACGAAGCTCTCCTGCCTCCCGAGGCAACGATGTCGCTGGAGGTCGACATCCTGCCCATCGCGCCGGACGAGCCGAGCACCGTCGAGCTCGCAGACCGGATCGAAGGTGTCGCCGGCGAGTGGTCGCCGTTCGAGGAGCTGCACGGGTTCAGCATCGACGGGGTGAGCCTGTCGACAGCCGCCCTTCCCTCCGGGTGGCGGGATCGCCTGGTCAAGGTTCAGAACGACAACACGGCAGCGATCGGTGGCACCCCGCGGTTCACCGGATGGTGCCTGGAGTCGCACGACCTGTGCGTCGCGAAGCTGGTCGCACTGCGCGAGAAGGATGCGAACTTCGTAGCGTCCCTGCTGGCCACCGGCCTGGTGGACCGGACGGTGATCGCGGCACGGTTGGACCGCCTCAGCCCAGAGCACGACCGAGCCGCCGAGCGCGCCAAGTCCTGGCTCGCTTCCTGGGCCTGAACTCCCGACCAACACTCCAGCACGGATCCCAGCGTCCTGACTCCCACCTGCTCTCGACGAACAAGGCGACTGATCACCGCTCGCCCGCGCGACGCGACCGGACCAGGGACATTCAAGAAGCCATCCACGACACACCCGGTGCATTGTCGGTAACGATCTGGTGGCCGGTGGCCACAAAGGACCTCCCCGATGGCGTTGGGAGGTATGGCGATGAGTTTGCACAAGCTCACCGCCGGGTCGGGGTACACGTACCTGACCCGGCAGGTGGCTGCTCACGACCGCGCCGGCGGACCACGCACGTCGTTGGCGTCGTACTACTCCGAACGGGGTGAGACGCCGGGGCGGTGGGTGGGCTCGGGCGTGGCCGGGATCGACGGTCTGTCGATTGGGGACGAGGTCACCGCGGAGCAGATGCGGCTGCTGTTCGGGTGCGGGCTGCACCCCCTCGCCGGGCAGCGTGAGGAGCAGCTGGCGGGCCCCGGCTTGACCGAGCGGGACTACCGCGCCGCGCGCCGGCTGGGGGTGCCGTACAAGGTCTACACGTCCGGCGCCAGCGCGTTCCAGGTGCAGGTCGCCCAACGGACCGAGGACCACGCAGCCTCCCTCGGGCATCCACGCGACTACCTGTTCGCGCCGAAGGATCGGGCCCGGATCCGCTCCGAGGTCGCCGCAGAGTTCTTCGGTGCCGAGCACGGTCGTGACCCCCGGGACGCGCGGGAGCTGTCCGGGGCGGTCGCGAAACTGTCGAGGCCGCGAACGAGCGCGGTGGGTGGGTTCGACCTGACGTTCTCCCCGGTGAAGTCGGTCAGTACCTTGTGGGCGATCGCTCCGCCGGAGGTCGCGGCGCAGATCGAGCTGGCCCACAACGAGGCCGTCGCCGACGCCCTGGGCTTCATCGAGGCGCACGCCTTGTTCTCGCGGGAGGGCACCAACGGGGTGCGTCAGGTCGATGTCACCGGGCTGGTCGCAGCCGCGTTCACCCACCGCGACTCCCGTGCCGGGGACCCGGACCTACACACCCACGTCGCAGTCGCGAACAAAGTGCAAACGCTGTCCGGGAAGTGGCTGTCCATCGACGGGCGGATCCTGTTCAAGGCCAAGGTCACCGCCTCCGAGACCTACAACACCGCCCTGGAGAAGCACCTGCGGACCAGGCTCGGGCTGACCTTCGCGCCCCGTCCCGGCACCGAACGCGGCAAGCGCCCGATCCGCGAGGTGGTCGGAGTGGACCCGTCCCTGAACCAGCGCTGGTCAACCCGCCGGGCCGCGATCGAGACCCGCCGCGGGGAGCTGGCCACCGCGTTCCAGGGCGACCACGGGCGCCCGCCGAGCGTGGTGGAGGCGATCCAGCTGGCCCAGCAGGCCACCCTGGAGACCCGGGACGCCAAACACGAACCGCGCACCCTGACCGAGCAACGCGCCGAATGGCGCGAACAGGCGCAGCACGTCCTCGGCGGCCCCGCGGGTGTGGCGGCCATGGTGACCACCGCCCTGTCCGCCGTCCAACAAGGCCACCCAACGCCCAAGGTCACGGTGGATGCGGCGTGGGTGAGGGACACCGCTGCGCAGGTCCGCGACGAGATCGCGGCCCGCCGCTCGACCTGGCAGGTCTGGCACGTGCGCGGCGAGGCGCACCGTCAGGTGCGCGCCGCGAACCTGCCCGCCGAGCACGTCGACACGGTCGTGGACCTGGTCACCGACCATGCCCTAAGCGCGGCCTCGGTACGCCTGACCCCCATCGGGGACGGCATCGAAGACCTGCCAGAGCTCCGTCGCAAGGATGGCTCCAGCGTGTACGAGATCGCCGGGTCCGCCGTCTACACCAGCGAGCAGATCCTCGCCGCGGAGCAGCGCCTCGTGCACACCGCCAGCCTCGCCGACCGGCACCAGACCAGCCGGGACGCAGTCGACCTGGCCCTGCTCGAGCAGGCCGCCAACGGGACCACCCTCAACCTCGGACAAACCGCCCTCGTCACCGACATGGCCACCTCGGGCGCCCGCCTCCAGCTGGCCATCGCGCCCGCCGGCGCCGGGAAAACCACCGCCATGCGCGCTCTCACAGCCGCGTGGGTCGAGGACGGCGGCACCGTTCTCGGGCTGGCGCCGTCTGCGGCCGCCGCGGCCATCCTGCGCGAGCAGACCGGGGCCACGACCGACACCCTCGCCAAGCTCACCTGGTCGATCAGCGCAGCCGACCTGCCCGACTGGGCCGACGCAATAGGGCCTCGCACGTTGGTCGTCATCGACGAGGCCGGGATGGCCGACACCCTCTCCCTAGACACCGCCGTCGCCTTCGTCACCGCCCGCGGCGGGCAGGTGCGCCTCATCGGCGACACCCAGCAGCTCGCCGCGATCGGCGCCGGCGGCGTCCTGCGCGACATCGCCGCCACCCACGGCGCGCTGCACCTGGACGAGCTGCTGCGGTTCACCGACCCCGTCGAAGGATCCGCATCCCTCGCGCTTAGGGAGGGCCGGACCGAGGCGCTCGGGTTCTACCTCGACCACGACCGGGTCCACGTCGGCGACCTCGCCACCATCACCACGCATGTGTTCACCGCCTGGGCCACCGACCAAGCCGCCGGCCTCGACGCGCTCATGCTGGCGCCCACCCGGGACTTGGTCTCCCAGCTCAACCAGCACGCCCAGACCCACCGCCTCGCCGGCCGTAACCCCGGGCCTGGGGTGCGACTGGCCGACGGCAACACCGCGTATGCCGGCGACGTCGTGCTCACCCGAGCAAACGACCGCCGGCTTCGGCTGGGCGCGAACGACTGGGTCAAGAACGGCGACCGGTGGACCGTCCAGGGCGTCCGCGATGACGGGTCACTCGCGGTGCAGCACAACCACAGTGGACGACTCGTCACCCTCCCCGCCGACTACGTCGCCACTGCCGCCGAGCTTGGCTACGCCGACACCATCCACGGTGCCCAGGGCATCTCCGTCGACACCGTCCACGGCCTGGTCACCGGAGAGGAGAGCCGCCAGCAGCTCTACACGATGCTCACCCGCGGCTCCGCCGCCAACCACCTCTACCTCCAGGTCATCGGCGACGGCGACCCCCACGACATCACCCGCCCGGACAACGTCCACCCCCGAACCGCGACCGACATCCTCGAGAGCATCCTCGCCCGCGACGACGCCCCCGTCTCAGCCACCACCACAGCACGCGACCACGCCTCTCCCGCTCGGCGGCTTGGCGCGGCCACCGCCCGCTACCTCGATGCCCTCCACGTCGCCGCCGAACACCACCTCGGCACCGCTGCGGTCGCGGCTCTGGAGACGGGCGCCGACCGGATCGTGCCGAGCATCGCCGACGACCCTGCGTGGCCGACCCTGCGCGCCCACCTCGTCCTGCTCGCCGCCACCGGCGCCGACCCATTAGTGATCCTGCAGGGCGCGGCCAGCGCCCGCGAGCTGGACACCGCCGACGACCGCGCCGCCGTCCTCGACTGGCGCCTGCCCAACCCCGGCGCCACCGACTCCGGACCCCTGCCCTGGCTGCCCGGCATCCCCGCAGCCCTGCACGACAACCCGCACTGGAGTCCGTACCTCGCCGCCAGATGCCACCTGGTCACCACACTCGCGGACCAGGTACGCCACCAGGCCACCAGCACACCGAGCCCCCCGAACTGGTGGCCGCCGGGTCGCTTACTGCTCACCCCGGACCTGCTTGGTGACGTCGCCGTCTGGCGGGCCGCGAACGCCGTCCCCTACAGCGACCACCGACCCACCGGGCCTGCACAACCTGCCAAGGCACAGAACCGGTGGCAGCACGAGCTCGACGCCCGCCTCGGCGGCAGAAACACCGCGACCCTCGCCGACTGGACCACGCTCATCCACGCGTTGGTCCCCGCTGCTCGGCGCGACGACTACACCTCGCACCTGGCGGAACACCTCGCCGAGCTCTCCGCCGCCGGTGTACACGCCGAGGCCCTGCTGCGCACCGCCACGGGGCCCGGGGTCCCCCTTCCCGACGACCACGCCGCCTCAGCCCTCTGGTGGCGCATCCAGCGCCACCTGCCCGACCCCACCGACCCCGGCGCGCCGAACCCACCCGCATGGTCGGCACCGCAGGAGCCAACGACGGTCCGAGACCCGCACGCCTGCCCCGACGACATACGCCGCCGCGCTACCCAGACCCGGCGCAACAGCCCGATCCGCCGTCCTCAACCCCGAGGGCCGGGTATGTCGCGATGACCATTTCACGCGCGCTTGGTCGACTGGCTACGCCAGGGTCCTGGCCGAACAGATCTGCCGTCAGGTGTCCACGACGGCCTCTCAGCGGGCTTTAGGAAAGCAGGAGGTAGTCATGACCACGAAAGACCACCGAGAGTTCGAGTCGCTGTCCTCAGCCGCCGACCGCACCGGACTGAGCATCCGCACCCTGCGCAGAAGAGTCGCCAGCGGCGATCTCGCCGCCTACCGCAACGGTCCTCGGGTCATTCGCGTCGATCCAGACGATGTCGACCGCCTCATGGTGCGCATTCCCGCAGCCAGTGGTTGAGTGTGCCGCACCTAGACAAGCTGCGGAGGCGGGCCCCGGAGTCGGTGACAGCCGATGGGCTGCGCCCGGAGAGGCAGTGTGAGCATCGCTCAGCGCGGCATGAGCGAGCCCATTTGGAGCCGTTCGCGCTCGGCGTCAACGTCTTCTTGGCGCTCCGCGCTCCCACCAATCCACTGCTGGCTGATCCCGGATGATCTTGGCGGTGATCTCGGGAGTCCCAAGGTTGCAGAACTTCCACAGTTCCTTCGCCGCGCGAGAGTATTGGAAGAGAGCCCGGTCGACGCCGAAGGCATCCAGTTGGCCTTCCCGGAAGTTGTCTATCGCGGCGCCCACGCGATCCACCAACGCAGCCAACTGGCCCTCGTGGTAGGCCCCGACGACCTCCCGCGCAGCTTGCCGGTCGGACCTGGCGGACACAGGTCGAGGGTAGTCCGACGCCTCACAACGCGCGAGGTGCGGCAGATCCGGACGTTCCTCCCCCGCCCTGAACCCGTCAGCAGTACTGCAAGGTGTCGATGGTCCACCCTCCAGCGGCGCGCTGATATGTCAGTTCGGCCCGGACGCCAGCATCGTCGTCGAACTTAGCGAGGGCCCAGTTCTCGCCTTCTTGAACGCTCACCCTCGCTGAGGGAAACCGGTCGGCGAAACCAGTGGCCGTCGCCCACTTCGTGGCGTGGTCACTAATGTCAGTGATTGGCTCACCCTCTGTGCTTGAGTCCACCGTGCCGCTGTTGACGTTTCCTCCTGGGCACGACAACACCGCTCCGGTTGGCTTCGCCGATGCGGCTGAGCCACCCGTCATGTCCGAGCCGGAGCAACCGACGGTGGCCGTGCACAGGAGCAGCAAGCTGGACGCTCCGAGCAGCCGCAAACGAATCGGAACGTTCTCCATGCGCTTCTGACGGATCCTGTGGGACTGAGGTTCCAGCAGCATGCTCGAATTATGGCGCGAGATCGGACCGCTCATCGGCATTATGTGGGTGATCGGTGTCAAGAGGCCTCGGTGCTGTCGAGGCCAGTGATGAGGTTGTC
>NZ_JBMBWH010000012.1:0-93255 GCF_048606435.1 Knoellia terrae
CGAGGTGTCACTGGTGATGACCGACCGGACCCTGCTGCCCGCCGCCTTCGGCGGGACCGCACCGGCCGACGACTGCGCCACCATCCCCGGGTGGGGACCCGTCCCCGGGACCGAGGCCCGAGCCCACATCGCGGCGCTCCTCGCCTTCGGCGGTGACGCGCATGACGTCGATGGGAACGCGGAGGGTGCCGCTGAGAAGGCTGGGTTCGTGTGGCTGCGGCGGCTGTGCACCGACCCGACCGGTCGCGACCTCGTCGCGCTCGACTCCCGGCGCCGGCGCTTCCACGGCGGGCTACGCCGGTTCCTCGAGCTGCGCGACCCCACCTGCCGCATCCCGTTCTGCGACGCCCCGGGCGTCGAGTCGGACCACGCGCACCGGACCACCGACGGCGGCGCCACCGACGCGGTGAACGGCACCCGCCTGTGCCAGCGGCACAACCTCGTCAAGGAGCTCGACGGCTGGCACGTCCGCGTCGAGTCGACCGGACTGGACGGCACCGGAGCACACGGCACACGCCTCACGACACCGACCGGACGAACGCACGACGCGACCGCCCCACCGGTCCTCGGCCACGGATGGACACCACCCTTACCCGACGACGACATCCACCACGACGGCGAACCGCCGCCCTCACTGGCGGACTGGTGGCCCGACGACGACGCCTACTGGGCGGCGTGAGGCCTCACCCGGCGAGCGCCTCTTGGCGCAGCACGATCCGGGTCCACGACCCGAGGTAGAGCACGTTGCCCGAGCGGACGGGGAGGCCCACCTCGATCGGGTCGTCGGGGATGTCACCGACAGCGGCACTGACGTAGGTGCCGTTGGCCGAGCCCAGGTCCTCGAGCACCCACCCGGCGCCGTGTCGCGTGAGCTGGGCATGACGTCGGCTGACGCCCGCGTCACCCTCGCAGTCGATGTGGGGGGCGACCGACGACGTGGCGCTGTGCCGCCCGATGAGGATCTGGCTGCCGCGGAGGCTGACGACCGTCGGCGGGCCCGGGTCGGGCAGCCGGTCGGGGCTGCTCTGGCACTCGTACCACTGGGGGTCGACCCAGACCTCGGCCACCCAGGGGGCGGCTGCGGCGAAGCGGCTGCCGGGGAGGACGGGCATGCGGGCTCAGGCCCGGGGCGCCGGAGGCACGTCGGTCGGGTCGATCGGCTGCGTGTGCTCGACGGGCGCCGCCGGCGTCTGGGCCGGGGACGGTGTCCCCGGGGGTGCCTGCGGGGTGTGCGGCGGCTGGGCGCCGGAGTAGCCGCTCGGCGGCGGGATGGTCGCATCCCGCTGCCCGAAGTCGACCCGGGGCGCCTCTCGCTGCTCGCCGACGGCCTCGAAGTACTCCGCCTGGCGGATGCCGAAGAGGTTGGCGACGATGTTCGTCGGCACCGTCTCGACCTTGGTGTTGAGGTCGCGCACGGTGGCGTTGTAGTAGCGGCGGGCCGACGCGATGCGGTCCTCGGTGGAGGTCAGCTCCTGCTGGAGCGCAAGGAAGTTCTGGTTGGCCTTGAGGTCCGGGTAGGCCTCGGCCACGGCGAGCAGGCGCCCGAGCGACTGGCTGAGGATGTTCTCGCTGTCGGCCTGCTGCGCGGGCGACTGGTTCGGCTGCATCGCCGCACTGCGGGCCCTCATGACGTCCTCGAGGGTGCCGCGCTCGTGGGCGGCATACCCCTTGACCGTCTCGACGAGGTTGCCGATGAGGTCGTGGCGCCGGGTGAGCTCGACGTCGATCTGCCGCCAGGCCTCCTGCACGAGGTTGCGCAGCTTGATGAGGCCGTTGTACATCGCGACGACCACGCCGACGAGCAGCAGCACGACGACGGCGATGACGATGGCGGTGATCATGGGAACTCCCCTGTTGGTGGCGTCTCGCTCGCGATCCTAGGGCCTGGCAGGGCCGGTTCAGGCGAGGCCGAGGTCGGCCAGGCCGTACGCGTGGCGGTACTCCAGACCGGCGTCGGCGAACACCTGCGCGGCCCCCGTGGCGCGGTCCGCGATGGTCGCGACACCGACGACGGTGGCTCCCGCCTCCTGTGCCGCCCTGGCGGCGTCGAGCGGGGAGGCGCCCGTGGTCGAGGTGTCCTCGACGATGAGCACGCGCCTGCCCTCGATCGACGGACCCTCGATGCGCTGCTGGAGGCCGTGCGCCTTGCCCGCCTTGCGCACGACGAAGGCGTCGAGCCGCTCGCCCGCCGCCGCTGCCGCGTGGAGCATCGAGGTGGCGACCGGGTCGGCGCCCAAGGTCAGGCCACCGACCGCGTCGAAGTCCAGGTCGGCCACCATCTCGCGCATGACCCGGCCGACGAGCGGGCTCGCCTCGCCGTCGAGGGTGATGCGGCGCAGGTCGACGTAGTAGTCGGCCTCCTTGCCGGACGACAGGGTGACCCGGCCGTGGACGATGGCCCGGTCCCTGATGAGCTCGAGCAGTCGGGCGCGGTCCGCAGCGGTGTCGGTCATGCGCCCGAGGCTACCGAGCCGCCGGTCAGTCGGCGGACGGGCGGTGGACGCCGCGGGACTGGACCCGCACCAGCGGGCGCGGGAGGAGCCGCAGTGCCGCCACCGCGACCTTGTAACGACGGCCGGGGACGGAGACGACCTTGCCCCGGTCGACGTCGGCAAGGGCGTCGCGCACCAGCCGCGGGGCGTCCAACCAGACGAGCTCCGGCAGCCGGCTCATGTCGACGTCGGCTCGCTGGTGGAACTCCGTGTGGGTGAAGCCCGGGCACAGTGCCGTCGCGGTCACACCCGTTCCCCGGAGCTCGGCCGACAGCCCCTCGGTGAACACGGTGACGAAGGCCTTCTCCGCGCTGTAGGGACCGGACGCGAGGAAGGACGCCACCGACGACACGTTGACGATCGCCCCGCGACCCCGGGCGCGCATGGCGTTGCCGGCCGCGTGGGACAGCACGAGCACGGCCCGGGCCAGCACGTCGAAGACCGCCTCCTCGTCGGCGACGTCGTTGTCGAGAAACCGCTTCTTGAGCGAGTAACCCGCGTTGTTGACGAGCACGTCGACCGGCTGCTCCACCGACGCGAGCCGGGCCGCCACCCGAGCGGTCAGCTCGCGATCGGAGAGGTCGGCGGGGAGCACCTCCACGTCGACGCCGTGGGCCGAGCGCAGCTCGTCCGCGAGCGCCTCCATCCGGGCGACGTCGCGCGCGACGAGGACGAGGTCGTCACCGCGCGCGGCGAGCTGGAGGGCGAACTCCCGGCCGATGCCGGCGGTGGCGCCGGTCACGAGTGCTGTGCTCATGCCTCGACTCTAGGCAGCCTGCTGGCTACCCACGGGTAGGGTGTAGAGGTGCGCATCGCCACCTGGAACGTCAACTCCATCCGTTCACGCATCGACCGGGTCGAGGCCTGGCTCCAGCGGTCCGAGGTCGACGTCCTTGCGATCCAGGAGACCAAGTCCCGCGAGGACCAGTTCCCGTTCGACCGCTTCGAGGCCCTCGGCTACGAGGTCGCCCACCACGGGCTGAGCCAGTGGAACGGCGTGGCCATCGCCTCCCGGGTCGGGATCGAGGACGTGAGCCGGGGCTTCCCTGACATGCCGCACTGGGGCGAGCCGGCCGCCGAGGAGGCCCGCGCCATCGGCGCCACGTGTGCCGGCATCCGCCTCTGGTCCCTCTACGTCCCCAACGGTCGGCACATCTCCGACCCGCACATGCACTACAAGCTCGCCTGGCTGGAGCAGCTGCGCGTCCAGACGGCCGCCTGGGCCGCCGAGGGTGCGCCGTTCGCGCTCATGGGCGACTGGAACATCGCGCCGCAGGACGAGGACGTCTGGTCGATGGAGTACTACCTCGACAAGAGCCACGTCAGCCCGCCCGAGCGCGCCGCCTTCCAGGCCGTCCTCGACGCCGGCGTCGTCGACGTCGTCCGCCCCCACACCGAGCCCGGGACCTTCACCTACTGGGACTACCAGAGGCTCGCCTTCCAGAAGCGCCGCGGCATGCGGATCGACTTCATCCTCGCCTCGCAGGCCCTCGCCGAGCGCGTCCGCGGCGCCGCGATCGACCGCGAGGAGCGCAAGGGCAAGGGCGCGAGCGACCACGCCCCGGTCGTCATCGAGGTGGCCGACGCGTGAGCCAGCGCACCCTGAAGATCCCTGCCGAGGGTGGGGCCCTCCTCGCGGCCACCGAGTTCGCACCCGCGTCGACGCCGGACGCCGACACCCCGACCGTCGTCCTGGCGCACGGGTGGACGCTCACCCGCGAGAGCTGGGAGCCGGTCGTGCGGGAGGTGCAGTCGCACAGGGACGTCCGCATCGTCACCTACGACCAGCGCGGCCACGGGGGCTCCGGCTGGGGCCGGGTGCGGTCGCACTCGATCCGTGCGCTCGCCGACGACCTCGCGACCGTCATCGCGGCCACCGCACCGGCCGGGCCGCTCGTCCTCGGCGGTCACTCCATGGGCGGCATGACCGTCCTGGCGTATGCCGGCCGGCACCGTTCCGCGTTCGCGGACCGGGTGCGCGGGACCGTTCTCGTGTCGACGACGGCCTCGGTCGAGGACCGCAGGGCCATCCGAGGGGAGGCCGCCGCGATGGGCCTCGCCGCGCGCGTGCCGCTCCTGGCACCCCGAGGCCTCCTGCCCGCGGCGGTCCACCGCCGGCACGCCTTCGGCGAGAACCCCGACCCGGCGGCGGTGAAGGCGACCGCGCGCCAGATCGGCCGGACGCCGATCGCGACCACCGGCCGCTACTTCGCGTCGATCAGCGCCCACGACGAGGTGGAGTCGCTCGAGAGCGTCGCCCTCGCCCCCTCCCAGGTGCTCGTGGGCAGCCGGGACCGGATCACCCCGGCGAGGTGGTCGCGGGCCCTGCACGCCGGCATACCCGGCTCGCGCCTCACCGTGCTGCCCGGCAAGGGGCACATGCTCACGTACGAGGCCACCGACGTCGTCGCGGACGCCCTCATCGAGATGATCGACCGCCGCTGACAAGGCGCCTCAGCGGGCGCACCGGTGTCCCGACACACGACACGGCGTGGTCGTCTGCCACGCGGAACCTGCCGTATCACTCCGGGTAGTCGTTCCGTCGGCGGCCTGCGATGGCCGGGTCCGGGAGCCTGCGGTTGAGCGAGAACAACCGGCCGAGGACGGGCATGAGGACGATATTGAGCCCGTGCAGGACGCCGATGATGAGCAGGATGCCGCCGATCCGCATGAGCTCGAAGGTGACCTGGCCCGCGGTGACGTCCTCGATCGGCTTGATGCTTGACCAGCCGTCGGATGGCGCGACCCTGACCGTGAAGAGGATGTAGGCGCTGAAGATGAGGTAGTAGACGATGTCCGTGAGGACGATGTAGCTCTTGCCGGTGAGCGGGTTGTCGTGGAAGACGTCTGCGGCATAGGCCCGCCCGAACCTCTTGATGAACGGACCGAGCCAGAGGGCGATGGCACCGAGGACGAGGTTCGTGGCGACTTCGAGGACCCACCAGGGCATGGCGAGGGCTCCGTTCTCTGCGCGGGGGGTGAGGGTGAGGACGGCCGTGACGACCAGCATGAGGACGAGCAGTCCGACGAGGGACCAGGTGAGCACCGAACGCCGACGGACCCGGTCGGCCTCGATGCTCTCCACGACCCGCTCGAACAGGTCGGGCGAGGGCTCCATGGGGTAGTCGGACAGGGCACGGCTGAGACGGTCCTCGAGGTTGCTCATCGGGTGCCCTCCAGGGTGGTGGCGAGGCTGGCGAGCCCGCGCTGCAGGTGGGTCTTGACGGTGTTGTTCGTCAGGCCCAGGGTCTCGGCGATGTCGGGGATCGACAGGTCCAGGTAGTAGCGCAGCGTCACGCAGTCCCGTTGTCGGCGCGGGAGCGAGCGGAGGGCGTCGATGACCTGCTGGCGCTCCGCCCGAGTCGTCGCGTCCTCCTCGGCGGACGGCGCATCCGGATGCGCGGGCGGGCGGTGCCGCAGGGAGACCAGGCCACGACGGTTGTGGTCCCGGGCGAGGTTGATGACGATCGAGCGGAGGTATGCCGCCGGGTTGCCACCGTGGCGGATCCTGCCGGCCGAGCGTGAGAGTCGGATGAATGCCTCCTGGACGAGGTCCTCGGCGGCGGTGCGGTCGTCGAGGTAGAACCGGGCGAGGCGGGTCAGCGAGGCCGCTTCCGCGGCGAAGAGCCCGACGATGTCGAGGCCGGGCCCGACGTCGGCGACGGACTCCATCGCCCTGACAGACGCGCGAGCAACGGTGTCCGGGTGACCTGCCGGACCGACATTTTTCTGTGAGGTTCCGGTGTCACCCAGCAGCCCCGGAAGCGCGTCTGCATCGATGTCGGCACCCGGTCGACGACGAAGAAAGGTCACCCCGATGCTCACCTCCTCACCACTGCGAACTGCTGCCGGCGCCACCGCCATCGTCCTCCTGACGGCCACCCCGGCGCTGGCACTTGGGCCATTCCTCCGCACCTCGGGCGCCCTCAGCGACTTGGCCCCGGCGGCCTCCGGTCCGTTCGACGGGGCCAGTGCCCGCGTCCAGATGGTCGAGTCGGCGGCCGGCAGTCACGTCGTCCTCACCGTCAAGGGCATCGGCCCGGCTGCGGAGGGCAACACCTATGGTGCGCACCTGCACGACGGACCGTGCATTGCCGGCGACGGACCCGCGGCCGGCCCGCACTACAACGCCCACACGCACGGCCAGGCGCCTCTCCCCGGCGTCAGCGACCGCACCGAGGTCTGGCTGGACTTCGCCGTCGAGGACGGCGCCGGGACCGGCACGGCGAGCGTCCCGTTCGTGCCGAAGCCGGAGAACCGCTCGGTCGTCATCCACGCCCTCCCGACGAACCCCCAAACCGGTACTGCCGGCGCGCGGCTCGCCTGCCTCACGGTCGCCTGGTGATGGCCGCCCTCCTGCGCCACCTCGGTGCCGGCCTCGCGCTCGGCGTGGTGACCGGTGCCGTGGCCCGAGGCTTCATGGCGCTGCTCACCGAGGACCCGCAGTTCAGCTGGACAGGCACGGCCTTCATCGTCGGCGTGTTCGCCGTCGCGGGCCTCTCGTTCGCCGCCGCCCACGACGTCAAGCTGAGGCAGCGGTCGCGGTGGTGGAAGCTGCTCGCCCTGCCGGCCGCGCTGATCGGCTTCGGGCCGGGCGCGCTCATGGTCCCGCCCATCGTGGGCATGGCCCTCGTCGGGTCGCGCAACCGCTGGGTGCGGATGTCCGGCGTCGTGCTCCTGCTCGGGTTCCTGGGCTTCATGCCCACCCTCGTGGGGTCCTCGGACGAGCCGTTCACCACCCGCACCCTTGCCGGCTTCGTGGTCATGTTCGTCGTGTGCGCCGCGGTGGCCGCCGGTGCCCGGACGGCCCTGACGGGCTGGACGCCGAAGCGGTCACGCGGTGCGGTGGCGTCCCTCGAGGCCGAGCGCGAGCGAGGCCAGGGCGCCGACCGCGGCGGCGACGGCCGCCCCGCGGAAGACGTACTCGACCTGCACGACCGCCGCATCGAGCAGGGCCTGGCTGTCGGTCTGGTCGGGCAGGGCGGCGACGGCGGCGTAGTACTGGTTGAGCCCGATCGCCGTCAGTAGCGCCAGCCCCACGACCATGCCGATCATCCGGGCGACGACCACGAGCGCGCTCGCCGTGCCGTGGGCGTCCTCGGGTGAGTCGGCGAGGGCGGCGTTGTTGACCGGCGCCAGGGCCAGACCGATCCCGAGCCCGACCGCCGCGAGGACGACCGTCGAGGACCACTCCGCGAGCGACCCGCGGCCCCAGGTCGACATGACCAGCAGCCCGACGGCCGTGAGCGCGAGGCCCACCCCGCTGACGAGGCCGTCCCCCAGTCGACGCAGCGACCAGCCTCCGACCAGCGCCCCCACGGGGACGGCCACGAGGAAGCGGACGAGGACGAAGGCGGCCACCGTCTCGCTCTCGGTGTGCACGAGGCGGGCGAGCAGCGGCACGTCGACGATGACGGCGACGAGGGCGACCCCGACGCAGAGGCTGACGAGCAGCGACCACCGGGTCCGGCCGACGACCACTCCGCGCGGGACGAGCGGGTGCCTCGCCCGGCGGTGGTGCGCCAGGTAGAGGACGGCGAGGACCGCCGCCACCGGGAGCAGGGCGAACCCGAGTGGGCCGACCACCTCCTTCTCCGGGTCGGAGGCGGCGAAGGTCAGTACGACGCAGCCGAGGGCCCCACCGAGGAGCAGCGCTCCGAGCAGGTCGGCGCGGCGCAGGACAGCCCAGGACCCGTGCACCCACAGGACGACGGCGAGCGCGACCAGCAGCAGCGCGAACACACCGATCGGCGTGAGAACACGCGAGCTCGACCCACCGAAGGGCACGAACGGCACACCGAGCGTCAGGTCCGTCGCGAGGGCCTCGGGAGCCGCCAGCGCCAGCCACCCCACGAGTGCGGCCACGAGCGAGACGACGACGGGCAGCGCCCGGGGACGGGACGGCATACCGCCGCCGACGGCGACCACGGCGGCGGCGAGCAGGACACCGAGGACGGCGTTGAGCCAGAAGATCGCCCGCCCGTCGGCGACCGCGAGCACGGCCGCGCCGAGCACCGGTCCCAGCACCGAACCGAGCTCCTGCACCGCTCCGACGACACCCAGCGGGGTGCCCCGACGCTCACGGTCCCAGAGCTGGGCGACGATGGCGAGGGTGGCCGGGACGAGGCCGCCGCCACCGACGCCTTGGATGACGCGACCGGCGACGAGGACCGGCAGCTCGACCGCGAGCGCGGTGACCGCCGAGCCGACGACGAAGATCGCGAGACAGGCGAGGAGCACCCGCTGGCGCTCGGTGAGGTCGGCGAGGCGGCCGATGAGCGGGAGGACGGCGATGTAGCCGAGCAGGAACCCGGAGATGATCGGGGTCGCGCGCTGGAGGTTGTCGATGCCGAGACCGACGCCGGCCATCATGTCGGTGAGCGCGAGCACGACGACATAGGTGTCGGCGGCCGCGAGCGCCACCGCGACGGACGCCGTCGCGAGCAGCGCCCTAGGGGCGGGTGATCTCAACCGGCGTCCCGTAGTTCTTGAGGCGCAGGGTGAAGGTGGAGGTCGTGCCGGCGAAGAACGGGCCGGTCAGGTCGACGAGCTGGAGCGTGTCGCCCTCGGCGATGCCGTAGGTCGCCGTGAAGGTGCTCGTCCCGTCACCGAGGTTGAGCAGCTCCTTGATCCGGGCGCCGGGCAGGGTTCCGCTGTACTGCTGGAGGACCGCCGCGCCATCGCGGACCTTCTCCCCCGCCACCGGGCTGCCGGTGTCGACGAGCAGCGCGGAGATGCCGGAGGCGGGGTCGAAGAAGTTCGACGGGTTCGGGGCGCCGAGGTCCGCGAGGTCGGTCGGGTTGTAGCCCGGGGTGAAGAACTTCATGTAGGCCTGGTCGCCGATCGTCACCACGTCGGCCGAACCGGTGACGCCCTTGATGGTGGCGGTGACCGTGCCCTTGAACTTGGGCTCGGTGGCGCTGATCTCGCCGGTGCCGATGGCGCCGGTGACGCCGTTCTCGGTCTTCGGGACGTTCTTGCTCGACAGGGTGAGCCCCACGAACTTCGCCTCGTCGAAGGTCTTCTTCGCTGCGGCGAGGTCCGCCGTCGGGTCGACCTCGGCCTCGGCCGCACCTCCCCCGGAGCAGCCGGTCAGCAGGACGACGGCCACGGTGAGGGAGGTGCCCAGCAGGGCGCGTCGTCGCATGGGGCTCACCCTACGTGCCGGCCGAGGCTCAGCCGAGGACGAGCCCGTCGTCCTTGCGGTCCACGGTGACGGTCTGGCCGTCGCGGACCTCGCCCGCGAGGAGGGCGCGGGCCAGGCGGTCGCCGATCTCCTTCTGGACGAGCCGGCGGAGCGGACGAGCACCGTATGCCGGGTCGTAGCCGGTCTCCGCGAGCCACTCCCGTGCCGTGTCCGTCACCTCGAGGGTGATCCGGCGGTCGCTGAGCCGTGCCGCGAGAGCACGGACCTGGAGCTCGACGATGTGGCTCAGCTCCTCGCGCGACAGCGGGTCGAAGATGACGACCTCGTCGAGGCGGTTGAGGAACTCCGGTTTGAACGACGTCCGCACCGCCGCCATCACGGCGTTGCGCTTGGCCTCCGGCTCCATCAGCGGGTCGATGAGGAACTGGCTGCCGAGGTTGCTCGTCATGACGAGGATGACGTTGCGGAAGTCGACGGTGCGGCCCTGCCCGTCGGTGAGGCGGCCGTCGTCGAGGACCTGGAGAAGGATGTCGAACGTCTCGGGGTGGGCCTTCTCGACCTCGTCGAGCAGCACGACGGAGTACGGCCGGCGCCGGACGGCCTCGGTGAGCTGGCCGCCCTCCTCGTGACCGACATAGCCGGGGGGCGCGCCGATGAGCCGCGCGACGGCGTGCCGTTCGGAGTACTCGGACATGTCGATCCGGACCATCGCCCGCTCGTCGTCGAAGAGGAAGTCGGCGAGCGACTTGGCGAGCTCGGTCTTGCCCACACCGGTCGGTCCGAGGAAGAGGAAGCTCCCCGTCGGCCGGTCGGGGTCGGCGATGCCGGCCCGGCTGCGGCGCACGGCGTCGGAGACGGCCTGGACCGCGGTGGACTGGCCGATGAGGCGCGAGCCGATGATGGACTCCATGGAGAGGAGCTTCTCGGTCTCGCCCTGCAGGAGGCGGCCGGCCGGGATGCCGGTCCACGCCGAGATGACCTCGGCGATGTCGTCGGCGCCCACGCGCTCCTTGACCATGAGGTCGGACGAGCCGGCTCCGGCCGCCGCCGCCTCCTCGTTGGCCGCCGCGAGCTGCTTCTCGAGCTCGGGGATCTCGCCGTAGAGAAGCCGGGAGGCACCTTCGTAGTCACCCTCGCGCTGGAGCCGGTCGGCGCGGGTGCGCGCCTCGTCGACCTCGGCCTTGAGGTTCCCGACCCGGTTGAGGCCGGACTTCTCGGCATCCCAACGGGCGTTGAGGGCCGAGAGCTGCTCGGACTTGTCGGCGAGGTCTTCCTGAAGTAGCTGCAGGCGGGCCCTGCTTGCCTCGTCGGTCTCGCGCTCGAGGTGCAGCTCCTCCATCTTGAGCCGGTCGACGGCCCGGCGGAGCTCGTCGATCTCGACGGGACTGGAGTCGATCTCCATGCGCAGCCGCGAGGCCGCCTCGTCGACGAGGTCGATGGCCTTGTCGGGGAGCTGGCGTCCGGTGATGTAGCGGTCGGAGAGGCTGGCCGCGGCGACCAGGGCGGTGTCCTCGATCTCGACCTTGTGGTGGGCCTCGTAGCGTTCCTTGAGCCCGCGCAGGATGGCGACGGTGTCCTCGACCGAGGGCTCGCCGACGAAGACCTGCTGGAAGCGTCGCTCCAGCGCAGGGTCCTTCTCGACGTGCTCGCGGAACTCGTCGAGGGTCGTGGCACCGACGAGACGGAGCTCGCCACGGGCGAGCATCGGCTTGAGCATGTTGCCGGCGTCCATGGAGCCGTCGCCGGTGGCGCCGGCGCCCACGACGGTGTGCAGCTCGTCGAGAAAGGTGACGATCTGCCCGTTGCTCGCCTTGATCTCCGCGAGCACGGCCTTGAGCCGCTCCTCGAACTCACCGCGGTACTTGGCGCCGGCGACCATCGCCCCGAGGTCGAGGCTGATGAGCCGCTTGTCCCTCAGCGACTCGGGGACGTCGCCGTCGACGATGCGCTGGGCGAGACCCTCGACGACCGCGGTCTTGCCGACTCCCGGGTCGCCGATGAGGACCGGGTTGTTCTTGGTGCGGCGGGAGAGGACCTGGACCACCCGGCGGATCTCGGCGTCGCGGCCGATGACGGGGTCGAGCTTGCCGTCGCGCGCCGCCGCGGTGAGGTCGGTGCCGTACTTCTCGAGCGACTCGCTGCCGCTCTCCTGCGCCTCGGACGTCACGGTGCGGCCTGCCCGCAGCTCGTCGATGCGTGCCTCGACGGCTGCGGCTGCGCTGCGCTCGACGCCGGGGAGGGCGCCCTTCTCGACGAGGGCGAGGACGAGGACGTCGGTGGCCAGGTGGGTGTCGCCCTTGGCCGACATCAGCGTCGTCGCGTGCTGGAGCACAGCGAGGGCGGCCTGGCCCAGCGTCGGCGTGGCGGCGCTGGGACCGGAGCTGACCGGCATACGGGAGAGCGCGGAGCGCGCGGCTGCGGTGACGGCAGCGGCCGTGGTGCCGACCGCCTCGAGCAGCGCCGGCGTCGAGGTCTCGGACTGCTCGGCGAGAGCCAGCGCGAGGTGGTCGGGGGTGACCTCGGGGTGGCCGGCGGCCTGGGCGGCGCGCTGGGCGAGGGCGAGGGCTTCGGCGACCTTGGTCGTCGGCGTCAGTTCCATGGGCGTCTCCTCACGAGCTCAGGACAGGGGTCTCGCCGGGTCCAACGCGCGCGAAGTTGAGTTGATTCCGCTCAACTCTGACATCTGCCTCAGCAGGTCGCCGCGATGTCCTCGACCTGGTCGGTGGGCTCGCTGGGTGAGGTGCTTGGCGACGGCGCCGTCGACGGCTTCGGGGTGGTCGTCGACGGGGCAGGGGTGGCCGTCGTCGAGACGGGAGCGGGCTCGATGGCCGACTGCACGAGGGCGCGGATCTTGGCGAAGTCCGGCCGGCCGACGTCGACCACCTTGTTGGTGATCGGCAGGCTGCGGATGGAGCCGCTCTCCTGCACGGTCCCGACGAGCTCGGCCCATGCGGGCAGCTCGGACTGGGGGATGTCGACGCTGACGTTGTCCTTGACCACCCGGGCCAGCGAGGGGTAGTTGCGGAGCAGCTCGGTCGGGTTCGCCTGGTCGAGGATCGCCGCCGTGACGCACCGCTGGCGCCGCATGCGGCTGAAGTCGTCGCTGCCGGCACGGGAGCGGGCGTACCAGAGGGCGTTGTAGCCGTCGAGCCGCTGCAGGCCGGGCTCGATCCAGCGCTCACGGTCCCCGGCGAAGACGATGCGTCCGTTGCGCAGCTGACAGTCGACGCACACCCGTTCCTTGACGTTGATCTCGACGCCCCCCATGGCGTCGACGAGCGCACGGAAGCCGGCGAGGTTCACGACCATCGAGCGGTCGATGTCGAGGCCGAGGGTCGCTCCGATGACGTCGCGGGTGGTCGTGAGCCCGGGGTTGGGGTCCCCCGCAAAGAGCGTGGGGTCCGCTGCGGCCGCATCGCTCGCCAAGGTCCAGACGCCGTTGAGGAGGCACTCGTCCCCGCAGTCGTAGCCGTTCGGCCACTTCGCCGAAAGGGGATTGGAGTTGGGGATCGGGACGCGCTCGAGGTTGCGCGGCAACCCGAACAGCACCGTGTTCCCGGTCTCGGTGTCGATGCTCGCGACCATCATCGAGTCGGTGCGCACACCGACCCGGGTGTCGCTGGCGTCGGAGCCCAGCAGGAGGATGTTGACGCGCGGGTTGCCGGCCCACGCGTTGGCGTCCTCCTCGTCGACCCCACCGGAGATGACGCTGATGACGTCGTGCTGGATGGTGAGGTAGCGGACGGCCGTGGCCGCCGGTGCGACGACGACGAGGCAGCAGAGCGCGGCGAAGGCGGCCCGCCAGACCCGCCCCGACCCACCCGGGGAGGTCTCACGTGCCGTGAAGAGGATGCCGAGGCACCAGAGCAGCGTGCCCACGACGATGAGCACGAGCAGGGTCACGAGCATCCGTGGACGGACGGCGAGGTCGAGCGCGGCGAGCACGAAGCCCTTGCGCCACGCGTAGAACAGCACGAGCGAGGTGAGCAGCAGCGTTCCCAGCAGCAGGGCCAGCCCCTGCGGCCGGCGCCGGGTCGGGATGAGGCCGGCGCCCGGCAGGAGGGTGCTCAGCGCCGTCAGGCCGAAGAACCGGCCGGAGCCGTCGTCCGGGTGGCGACTGTCCTGTCGGCGCGGGGTGGTGGGCACGCGGACATCATGCCGCTCACGCCTATGTGCTCCGTGAGAAAGCGCGGGACTCGCCGGTCAGCCCCGTACGCCCAGCCATGCCACGGCCGCCGTGATGATCTCCTCGGGCGGCCGACGGACATCGAGCACGATGCCGCTCTCGTCGGGGCCGAGCGGCTCGAGCAGGTCGAACTGCGACTGCAGCAGCTGCGGCGGCATGAAATGACCGCGGCGGCTCGTGATGCGCTCGCGAATCACCTCCGCGGGTCCGTCGAGGTGCACGAAGTCCAGGGAGGGCAGCCCGGTGCGCAGGACGTCGCGATAGCGCCGGCGAAGGGCCGAGCAGGTGATGGCGGTCGAGTCCCCCGCCTCCGAGCGCTCCTGCATCCACGCGTTGAGCGCCTCCAGCCACGGCCCCCGGTCCTCGTCGGTGAGGGCGACGCCGGACTCCATCTTCTCGATGTTGGCCCGAGGGTGGAAGGCGTCCGCCTCGGCGAAGGTCATGCCGGTGCGCGCGACGACGCCCTCGGCGATGGTCGTCTTGCCACTGCCCGAGACGCCCATGACGACGACGTGTCGGGTGCGCTCCGCGTGGTCGGCCATCTGGGCAACCTACCGGGCGCGGGCCCACCAGCGCCCGCACACGGCTCGGCCCCGCCACCCGGGACGGGTGACGGGGCCGAGCAGATGCCGGTCCTGTCGGGTGGCAGGGTCAGCCGGTGACCGCGGAGAGCGTCGGGTCGTTGGCGTACGCCTCCTTGGCGTTCTCCTTGGTGACGATGAGCGGCTCGAGCAGGTTCGCCGGGACCACCTTGACGCCGTTGTTGTAGGACTTCTCGTCCGTCACGGTCGGCTTCTCGCCCTTCTGGAGGGCGGCCACCATCTCGAGGGTGGCCTTGACGAGGTTGCGGGTGTCCTTGTTGATGGTCGAGTACTGCTCACCGGCCATGATCGACTTGACCGACTCGACCTCGGAGTCCTGACCAGTGACGACCGGGACCGGCTTGCCGGCGGCCTTCACCGACGTGATGATCGCGCGGGCGAGGGTGTCGTTCGGGGAGAGGACGCCGTCGAGGGTGCCCGAGGCGTAGGACGCCGAGAGGAGCGTGTCCATGCGCTTCTGCGCGTTCTCGGCCTTCCAGCCCTGGGTGACGGCCTGGTTGAAGTTCGTCTGGTTGGAGACGACCTTGAGGGTGCCGTCGTCGATCTTCGGCTTGAGGACGCTCATGGCGCCGTCGAAGAAGACCTGCGCGTTGGCGTCGTCGGGGGACCCGGCGAACAGCTCGATGTTGTAGGGACCGGCTGGCTTCTTGGCGGCCATGCCCTCGAGGAGCGCGTTGCCCTGGAGCTCGCCGACCTTGAAGTTGTCGTAGGCGGCGTAGTAGTCCACGGCGTCGGTGTTCTTGATGAGGCGGTCGTAGGCGATGACGGTCGCACCCGCGTCCTTGGCGGCCTTGACCTGGGTGCCGAGCTGGGCACCGTCGATGGCGCCGATGACGATGACCTTGGCGCCCTTGGTGACCATGGACTGGATCTGGTTCTGCTGCTCGCCGACACCACCGTTGGCGAACTGCACGTCGGCCTTGAAGCCGGCCTTGGCGAGGTCGTCCTTGAAGAGGTTCTCGGCGAGGACCCAGTTCTCGGAGGTCTTCTGCGGCAGGGAGACGCCGATGAGTGCGTCCTTGGGGAAGGCCTCGGCCGCGCCGCTGGCGCCACCGCTCGCGGTGTCGGTGGAGGTCTCCTCGTCCGCACGGCCACAGCCGGTCAGCGCGAGGGCTGCGACGGCGGAGGCCGCCATCAACTTGGTGAGGGAACGCATGTCATCTCTTTCTTTCGTATGCCGTGACTTCCCCGGATCGGTTGGTCACCTGTGGTGCGGATGAAGTTGTGGTGCTGCGGCGGCCGGGTCAGGCCTCCTGCTTCACCGTCTCGCTCGTGTCCTGGGTGGCACGCCGGTTGAAGTTCTGCATCAGCAGGCCGGTGATCGACCGGCGTCCCTGCGACTTGTTGTAGACGTCGAAGGCGACGGCGGTGAGCAGGACGAGGCCCTTGATGATCTGGGTCATGTCGGCCCCGACACCGAGGAGCTGGAGACCGTTGTTGAGCACGGCCATGACGAGGCCACCGATGACGGCCCCGACCACCGTGCCGACGCCACCGGTGACGGCGGCGCCCCCGATGAAGACGGCGGCGATCGCGTCGAGCTCCCAGCCGACGCCGTCGAACGGGCCGGAGGCGTTGGAGCGGGCGACGAACATCATCCCGGCCAGGGCCGCGAGGATCGACATGTTCATCATGACGAGGAAGTTGACCCGCTTGGACCGGACACCGGACAGCTCGGCCGCGTGGCGGTTGCCTCCGACGGCGTAGACGTGGCGGCCGATGATCGTGCGGGTCGAGATGAAGCCGTAGAGCAGGACCAGCCCGCCGAGGATGAGCGCCGAGATCGGCAGCGACGTCCCGGGGCGGCCGGACGCCATCAGCAGGGCGACGGCGAGGATCGCGACCGAGATCAGCCCGAGCCGGATCCACATGGTCGAGGCGGCCTCCACCTCGGCGCCGATCTTGGCCTGGTTGCGGCGGTTGCGCAGGGTGCCCCCGATGATCGCCGCACAGACGACCAGGCCGATGAGCACGGTGAGGTTGTTGTAGCCGGTCTTGGGCCCGACCTCCGGGAGGTATCCAGCGCCGATGGTCTGGAAGCTCTCGTCCACGGGGATGGTGTTGGACTTGCCGACCCACTGGTTGGCGCCGCGGAAGAGGAGCATGCCCGCGAGGGTGACGATGAAGGCGGGGATGCCGATGAAGGCGACCCAGAAGCCCTGCCACGCACCGACGACCGCGCCGATGGCCAGACCGAGCAGGATGCCCGTCCACCACGGGATGCCCCAGTCACGCATCGCGATGGCCACGACGATGCCGGCGAACGCCGCGACCGACCCGACCGAGAGGTCGATGTGCCCGGCGATGATGACGAGCACCATCCCGATCGCCATGACGAGGATGTAGCTGTTGCCCTGGAAGATGTTGATGACGTTGCCGGGGTCGAGCGTCAGCCCGTCGGTCCAGACCTGGAAGAGCACGATGAGGAAGACGAGGGCGAAGATCATCCCGAACTGGCGGGTGTCGCCACCGAAGATCTCCTTGAGCTTGTTCATGCGGCGTCCTTCGGGCTCGTCGAGGTCTTGGTCATGAGGCGCATGAGGGACTCCTGGTCCGCGTGCTCCTTGTCGAGGACACCGGTGATCCGGCCCTCACTGATCGTGTAGATCCGGTCGCTCAGGCCGAGCAGCTCGGGCAGCTCCGAGCTGACGACGATGACGCCCTTGCCCTGGCTGGCCAGGCGCTGGATGATCCCGTAGATCTCGAACTTGGCGCCGACGTCGATGCCGCGCGTCGGCTCGTCGAGGATGAGCAGGTCGGGGTCGGTGAAGAGCCACTTGGCCAGGACGACCTTCTGCTGGTTGCCGCCCGACAGCTTGGCGACGTCGTAGTCGACGTTCGGTGTCTTGGTGCGCAGCTGTCGGCGGTAGTCGTCGGCCGCGGAGTGCTCCGCCCGCCGGTCGATGACGAAGTTGTGCGCGATCTTCTTGAGCTTGGCCGAGACCGTCGTCGTCTTGACGTCGTCGAGGAGGTTGAGACCGAGCACCTTGCGGTCCTCGGTGACGTAGCCGATGCCCGCGTCGATCGCCGCCGGCACGTTGCGCAGGTCGACCCGCTTGCCGTTGAGGGTCATCTCTCCGCTCAGCTTCGTGCCGTAGGAGTGGCCGAAGATCGAGCGCATGAGCTCGGTGCGACCCGAGCCCATGAGCCCGGCGAAGCCCACGATCTCGCCCCGCCGGACGAAGAACTCCGACTGCTTGGCGACGAGCCGGTCGGGCACCTGCGGATGCGCCACGCTCCAGTTCGTGACCTCGAACATCACCTCGCCGATCTCGGGCGTGTGCTCGGGGAAGCGCGACTCGAGCGATCGGCCCACCATGCCGCGGATGATGCGGTCCTCGTCGACGGCGCCCTCGCGGACGTCGAGCGTCTCGACCGTCTGACCGTCGCGGATGATCGTGATGGCGTCGGCGATCGCCTCGATCTCGTTGAGCTTGTGGCTGATCATGATGCTCGTGATGCCCTTGCCCTGCAGGCCCCGGATGAGGTCGAGCAGGTGTCGGGAGTCGCCCTCGTTGAGGGCCGCCGTCGGCTCGTCGAGGATGAGCAGCTGGACGTCCTTGGCGAGGGCCTTGGCGATCTCGACGAGCTGCTGCTTGCCGACACCGATGTTCTTGATCGGCGTCTCCGGGTCCTCCGCCAGGCCGACGCGGGCGAGGAGCTCACGGGCACGGTTGTTGGTGCGGACCCAGTCGATGGCGCCGTTCTTGGTCTCCTCGTTGCCCAGGAAGATGTTCTCGGCGATGGAGAGCTCGGGGATGAGCGCCAGCTCCTGGTGGATGATGACGATGCCGGCGTGCTCGGAGTCACGGATGTTGTTGAACGTGACCTCGGCGCCGTTGAAGCGGATCGTCCCCTCGTAGGTCCCGTGCGGGTGGACGCCGGACAGCACCTTCATGAGGGTCGACTTGCCTGCGCCGTTCTCCCCGCAGATCGCGTGGACGTCACCGCGGCGGACCGTCAGCGTGACGTCGGAGAGTGCCTTGACACCGGGGAAGGTCTTGGTGATGGCCGTCATCTCCAGGATGGGCGCCGCATCGACCACTGTGTCTCCTCGTCGGTCGTTCACCGCGGTCCTCGCTGGCCGCGGTGGCTCGATGCTAAACCCCAGACCTGTCCGTCGCGCACCCCTTTCCGGCACGACTCTCGGGCTTGTCCGATGGACAAGGAGAACCGGACAATTTCTGGTCTTCAGGTGCACGGCACCGGACGGTGCAGGGTGACCGCGACCGGTCAGGAGGTGGTCGGCTCCGGGTCGTACCAGCCGTCGCGCTCCTCGGCGAGCGCACGGAAGCGGTCGCGCAGCCCGCCCTCAACGGCGCCCGTCTCGTCGGCGACCATCTCCTCACGCACGAGGACGGCCCATTCCGCGTCCTCGGCGTCGTCATCTCCCGCGTGCGCGACGCGGATGACGCGAACCTCGGTGAAGCCCTCGTCGCCCAGCTCGGACGCCACCTCGTCGGCGGTCTCACGCTCGGGGAACAGCAGCAGGTGGTCGCTCACGAGCCGAGCGTATGCCGTCCGCCCACCGTGTCCCGACGGCTCGCTCAGGGGCGCCAGAGGACGAGGGCCTGGGAGGCCGAGCCGCCGGGGCGGCGGCGCGGCCGCTCCCCGAGCCGGCTCGCGAGGATCTCGCCCCCGGGGCCCACGGAGAACACGCGCGAGCCGTGGTCGGTGGCGGCCCGGAGCCGCTCGACCTCGATGGTCAGCTCCTTGACACGATGCCGCAGCGCGTCGACATGGTTCTCGAGCTCGAGGATCCGGGCGATGCCGGCCAGGCTGACGCCCTCCTCCTGCGAGAGCCGCTGGACCTGACGGAGCAGCTCGACGTCACGCGCGGAGTAGCGGCGGCCGCCACCTCGGGTACGCGAGGGAGTGACGAGCCCGAGCCGGTCGTACTGGCGCAGCGTCTGGGCGTGCATCCCGGCGAGCTCGGCCGCGACCGAGATGACGAAGACGGCAGCGTCGTCATCCGGTCGCGGCATGCTCGGGCGGGTGGCCACGGTCAGGCCTTCGCCTGCTCGGCCAGCGCCGCCCTCGGGTCGCCGTCGGCCTCTGCCCGAAGCACCTCGACGGCCTCACGGGCCCTGTCCGAGAGGGTCTCCGGCACGACCACCTGCACCTTGGCGAGCAGGTCCCCGGTGCCGGCCTTGCCGGCGACGCCCCGGCCCTTGACGCGCAGCACGCGCCCCGAGGGGGTGCCGGGGGCGATGCGCACCTTGACGGTGGAGCCGTCGAGCGTGGGCACCGGGACGGTGGCGCCGAGCGCAGCCTCCGCGAACGTCACCGGCAGGTCGACCGTGAGGTGGTCGCCCTCCCGGCCGAACACCGGGTGCTTCTGGACGCCCACGGTGAGGATGAGGTCACCGGCGCCGGCGCCGGGCTCTCCCGGCTGGCCCTTGCCGCGCAGGCGGATCTTCTGGCCGTCCTTGACCCCGGCGGGGATCCGCGCGGTGATGGTGCGCCCCTCGGCAGTGCGCAGCGTGACGGTGGAGCCTTCCACGGCGTCGCGGAAGGGCAGGGTCGTCGTGGCCTGGACGTCGGCGCCCTTGCGGGGACCGCGGGGGGCGCCGTAGCCGGCATACCCGGCCTGGCCCGGCCGGGCGGCACCGCCGGCCGCACCACCGAACATCTGCGACAGCAGGTCGTTGATGTCGGCGTCCCCGCCACCGGGGTACCCGCCGTAGGACGAGCCGCCACCGGTGTCGAAGCGCACGCCGGAGCCACCGCCGCCCCCGAAGGCGCTGAAGATGTCCTCGAAGCCGCCGTTGCCGCCCGGGCCGCCGGCACGGAAGCGCGCACCGCCGTGCGCCATCTGGCGGATGGCGTCGTACTCCTCGCGCTGCTTGGGGTCCGACAGCACGGCGTGCGCCTCGCCGATGTCCTTGAACTTCTGCTCGGCCGCCGCGTCACCGGGGTTCTTGTCCGGGTGGTGCGTCCGGGCGAGCTTGCGGTAGGCCTTCTTGACCGTGGCGGCATCCGCGTCCTTGGACACGCCGAGGATCGCGTAGAAGTCCTTCTCGAACCAGTCCTGGCTCGCCATCAGCGCCTCCTTTCAGGCATCGTATGCCGTTGTGTCACAACGACCCTCACTCAGGGTCGGCGACGGCCACCCGTGCGGGACGGAGGACCTGGTCACCGGTGCGGTACCCCGGCTGGAGAACCTGCACGACGGTGGTGCTCGTCGCGTCGGTCGGCAGCTCGGGGTTCGAGGCGTCCCACGCGGCGTGCATGAGGGCCTCGTGGTGCATCGGGTCGAAGACCTCGCCGACCGCGCCGAAGCGGACCAGGCCGAACTTGCCGAGGCTGGCCTCGAGCTTGTCGGCGATGGCCGCGAACGGGCCGTCGGTCAGGTCGCCGTGCTGACGCGCGAGCTGGATGTCGTCGAGGACCGGCAGGACAGACTCGAGGACGTCGCGCACCGCGCGCTCCTGCACGCTGGCCCGGTCGCGGTCGACCCGGCGCTTGTAGTTGACGTACTCCGCGTTGAGCCGCTGGAGGTCGTCGAGGCGCTGGGCCGCGAGCGCGGTGTCGGGGTGGTCCGCGGAGGCGGGCTCGCCCGCGGGGGCGGTGGCCCCGGCCTGCGCCGGAGACACCTCCTCACCGTCGTTGACCGACTCGGTGTTGATCGAGTCCTCGCCCTGCTCGGCGTCGTCGACGACCTCACCGTCGAGGACGTCGTCCTCGAGCGGCTGCGGGTCACCGGGCACGTCGCCCTGCCGGAAGACTTCGGTCACTTCTTCTCCTCGTCGTCCTCGACGACCTCGGCGTCGACGACGTCGTCGTCGGAGGCCGTGCCGTCGTCGGTCGGGGTCGAGCCGTCGGAGGCCTGGCCGGCGTCGCCGGACTCGCCCTGCTCGGCCGAGGCGGCATAGAGCGCCGCGCCCATCTTCTGCGACTCCTCGTTGAGGGTGTCGATCTTGGCCTGGATCTCGTCACGCGACAGCGTGGACCCGGGCTTGATCGCCTCCTTGAGGTCCGCGAGCGCGGTGTCGACGGGGGCGCGCTGGTCATCGCTCAGCTTGTCGCCGGACTCGCTGAGGAACTTCTCGGTCGAGAAGACCAACGACTCCGCGAGGTTGCGGGTCTCGGTCTCCTCGCGACGCTTCCTGTCCTCGTCGGCGTGCGCCTCGGCGTCCTTGACCATCCGCTCGATCTCCTCCTTGGACAGCGCGCTGCCACCCGAGATGGTGATCTTCTGCTCCTTGCCGGTGCCGCGGTCCTTGGCCGTCACGTGGACGATGCCGTTGGCGTCGATGTCGAAGGTGACCTCGACCTGCGGGACGCCGCGCGGGGCGGGGGCGATGCCGGAGAGCTCGAAGGTGCCGAGCGCCTTGTTCTGCTGCGCGATCTCGCGCTCACCCTGGAAGACCTGGATGAGCACGCTCGGCTGGTTGTCCTCGGCGGTCGAGAACACCTCGGAGCGCTTGGTCGGGATGGCGGTGTTGCGCTCGATGAGCTTGGTGAAGAGCCCGCCCTTGGTCTCGATGCCCAGGCTCAGCGGCGTGACGTCGATGAGGAGGACGTCCTTGCGCTCACCCTTGAGGACACCGGCCTGGAGCGCGGCGCCGAGCGCCACGACCTCGTCGGGGTTGACGCCCTTGTTGGGCTCCTTGCCCCCGGTGAGCTCCTTCACGAGAGCCGTCACGGACGGCATACGGGTGGAGCCACCGACGAGCACGACGTGGTCGATGTCGGCCAGGTCGATGCCGGCGTCCTTGATGACGTTCTGGAAGGGCTGCTTGGTGCGGTCGAGCAGGTCCTTGGTCATCTGCTCGAACTGCGCCCGGGTGAGGTTCTCGTCGAGGTGGATCGGGCCGTTCTCGCTCATCGAGAGGTACTGCAGCGAGAGGTTGGTGCTGCTCGCGGACGAGAGCTCCTTCTTGGCCTGCTCGGCGGCGTCACGCAGGCGCTGCATCGCGATCTTGTCCTTGGACAGGTCGACGCCGGTGTTGTTCTTCACCGTGGTGAGCAGGTGCTGGACGATGCGGTCGTCCCAGTCGTCGCCACCGAGCTGGTTGTCACCGCTCGTCGCGCGCACCTGGATGGTGGAGAAGCCGTCCTCCGGGTCCTTGCCGACCTCGAGGAGGGAGACGTCGAAGGTGCCACCACCGAGGTCGAAGACGAGGATGAGCTCGTCCTCCTTGCCCTTGTCGAGGCCGTAGGCGAGGGCCGCGGCGGTCGGCTCGTTGACGATGCGCAGGACGTTGAGGCCCGCGATCTCGCCGGCCTCCTTGGTGGCCTGGCGCTCGGCGTCGTCGAAGTAGGCGGGGACGGTGATGACGGCGTCGGTGACGGGCTCGCCGAGGTAGGACTCCGCGTCGCGCTTGAGCTTCTGGAGCGTGCGGGCGCTGATCTCCTGGGCGGTGTACTTCTTGCCGTCGATGTCCTCGCTCGTCCAGCCGGTGCCGATGTGGCGCTTGACCGAGCGCAGGGTGCGGTCGGCGTTGGTCACGGCCTGGCGCTTCGCGATCTCGCCGACGAGGACCTCACCGCCCTTGGTGAAGGCGACGACCGACGGGGTGGTGCGGCCGCCCTCGGCGTTCGCGATGATCGTGGGCTCGCCACCCTCGAGGACGGCGACGGCGGAGTTGGTGGTTCCGAGGTCGATACCGACTGCACGGGCCATGGGTCTGTCTCCTTGCGTTGAGCTGCGGTTGAGTTGCTTCCACTCAAGTTAGGAGCCGGTATGCCGGTTGGCAAATCCGCGCGTCCAAACTTGCGTTCACCTGACTCAACTTCTGCCACGCTGCCGTTGTTCCCACGGCGAAGACGCGTTGTCGGTGGGGAGCCCTACCGTTCTCGGCATGGCAGAGGAGAGCACCACGCGGCACCTGAGGGTGGTCCCTGCCGCCGCACGCCCGGCCGACGTGGGCGCCGAGGAGCCGACCCGCGAGGCGTACTGGGCACGGGTCCGGGCGCTGCGTGCCGAGCGGGACCGCGTGCGCGCCGGCTGACTCCTCCGGGCGGCAGGTTTCTCGAGTCCCTGCACTCCGTGGCATGGGGGAGGACGCCGGAGCCCGCCCCCGAACGCATCAAGGCCGGGGCGATGATGATGGTCGGGCCCTGCGGGGTACCACCCGGCCGACCCCACGACTTCACGACGAAGGGACCCCTCACGATGTCTGCGACCGAGCACCTCCTGCTCGACCCCGGGTGGCGCGACGGCGTGCGGAGCGTCAACGGCGTCGACCTGCACGTCGTCGAGGCCGGGGACGAGGGCGACCCGGTGCTGCTCCTGCTCCACGGCTTCCCGGAGTTCTGGTGGGGCTGGCGCCACCAGATCACGGCTCTGGCCGACGCGGGCCACCACGTCGTCGTGCCCGACTTGCGGGGCTACAACACCAGCTCGGCGCCCCAGCAGGTGGACGCCTACCGGCTCGACGTCCTCGCGGCGGACGTGCTCGCGCTCGCCGACGCCTACGGCGCGGACCGCGTTGACGTCGTCGGCCACGACTGGGGTGCGGTGATCGGCTGGGAGTTCGCGGCGCGCCACCCCGAGCGGCTTCACCGCCTGGTCGTGCTCGACGGGCCACACCCCGACACGATGCTGCGACAGGTCCTCGCGCACCCCACCCAGGGACTGCGCAGCGCGTATGCCGGCCTGTTCCAGCTGCCGAGGCTGCCCGAGGTCGCGCTGCGCGCGTTCGGTTTCGCCAGCCTGCGCGCGGCGATGCAACGGTCAGCCCGGCCGGGCACCTTCGAGCCGGGGGCCCTCGACCGGTATGCCGCGGCCTGGTCGCGTCCCGGTTCGCTGACCGCGATGCTCAACTACTACCGGGCCCTCCGGTCGAGGCGGCCGGGGTCGTCGCCGTCGCGCGTCACGCGGCCCACGCTCATCCTCTGGGGCGAGCACGACGACTTCCTCGAGGGTCACGTCGCCCGCGCGTCGCTCGAGCGCTGCGACGACGGGCGGCTCGTCGTCATCGAGGACGCCGGCCACTGGCTCCACCTCGAGCAGCCCGACCTCGTCACCACCGAGATCCTCCTGTTCCTGGCGCGCACCGACGACTGACGGGTCAGGTCCCGTCCCCCCGCATGTCCACCGCGTGCGCGACCTTGGTGCGGCGATGTCGGTGGCGACCGCTCCCAGTCACCAGTCCCCGTGTGCGACGTCAGGCCCGCTGCAGGAGGCCGGCGATGGCCGAGCTCGCCGCGAGCTGGCCTGCCGCCGACGCCATGACGACCGACGCCATCGGCATCGGGAACGCCGCGAGGTGGGCCATGTCACCGGCCGCCAGGACACCCGGGAGGCTCGTCCGCCCGAACTCGTCGACCCGTACCGCGCCGGAGGGGTTGAGCTCCAGCCCGAGCTGCTCGGCGAACGGGGCCGACTGGTGCAGCGTCGGACCGACGAAGAGCACCGCGACGTCCTCGGTCGATCCGTCGTCGAGGGTGACCCGCAGGCCCGACCCGTGCCGCTCGACCGCGGTCATCCGGGCCGCGACCACCGGGGCGGTGAGCGTCACGCCCTCGGGGACCTGCTGACCCTCCTCGAAGACGACGAACTCGCCCGCGACAGGGCCCAGCAGACCTGTGAGGTGCCCGGCGGCCGCCGCTCCGACGACGCCGATGCGCTGCCCGGTGAACTCGAACCCGTGGCAGAGCGGGCACTGCGCGGCGAGGTCGCCCCACACCTCCCGCAGGCCGGGCACGGGCGGCAGCTCGTCCCGCACCCCGGTGGCGAGCACGACGGCATACGCGGTCACGACGTCTCCACCGGCGAGGGTGAGCCGGAAGGCGTCGCCGTCACGTTCGACCGTCGCGACCCGCTCCTCGCGCACCGTGACGGTGTCGTATGCCGCGAGCTCCCGTCGCGCCGCCGCGCGGAAGTCGGCGGGCGGCGTGCCGTCGTGGGTGAGGACGTTGTGCATGTGGCTGACCGTCGCGTTGCGGTAGGTGCCGTCGTCGAAGACGGTGACCTGCCGGCGGACGCGACCGGCGGTGAGGGCGGCCTGGAGCCCGGCGGGGCCGCCGCCGATGATGGCGATGTCAGGATGCTGGGTGGTGGTCATGCTCCGAGGATGAACCTTCAGGTGGACCTGAAGGCAAGCGCTGCGACGGCTCAGTCGGGTGGCCGCGCTGCCGGACCTCCCCGACCGGTCGTGCGGGGCTGCTCGTAGCCACCCTCCGGGGGCACCATCTCGGCCCGGACGCCCAGGAGACGGATCGGGCGGTCGTCATCGAGCCCGTGGAGCAGGTCGAGGGCCGTGGCGGCGATGACGGCCGGGTCCCACGTCGGTTCGGCGAGCTTGCGGATGCGCGTCGTCGTGAAGAACGGCGCGAAGCGGACCTTGAGGTGGACCCGGGCGCACGGCCGGCCCTCGCGGCGGAGGTCCTCGACGACCTGCGCCGACAGCGAGGTGATGGCCGCCTCGACCTCGGCGGCGTCGGTGAGGTTGCTCTGGTAGGTCGTCTCGCGGCCGTGGGCCCGGGCCACCCACGGGGTGTCGTCGATGCGCGTCGCGCCGAGACCACGGCCGAGCCGGCCGTAGTGGGGCCCCATCCGGGGACCGAACTCCGCGGCGAGCACCTCGTCGGAAGCGTCGGCCAGCTGGCGCACGGTCACGTACCCGTGCGAGGCGAGCCGGGCGGCGATCCGGTTGCCGACTCCCCACAGCGCGGTGGTCGGCCGCTCCCCCATCACCTCGAACCAGTTGTCCCGCGTGAGGACGAACGTGCCGCGCGGCTTGCCGAAGTCGGTGGCGATCTTGGCCCGCACCGTGGTGTCACCGACACCCACCGAGCAGTGCAGTCGCGATGCCTCGAGCACCTCGGCCCGGATCGCGTCCGCGTGGGCGACGGCCTCGGCGACGTCGGCGCTCTCGGTCTCGATGCCGACGAAGGCCTCGTCCCACCCGAGGACCTGCACGACGGCTCCGGGATGGGCGCGGACCGCCTCCATGACCACGGCAGACGCCTCGTCGTAGGTCGGCGCGTCCACCGGCAGGAACACCGCGTCGGGGCACTTGCGCACGGCGAGCTTGAGCGGCATGCCGGAGTGGACGCCGAAGGCGCGCGCCTCGTAGGACGCGGTCGAGACGACCGCCCGCTCCGTCGGGTCGCCCCGGCCGCCGACGACGAGGGGCAGACCCGCCAGCTCCGGGCGACGGAGGATCTCGACCGCAGCGAGGAACTGGTCGAGGTCGACGTGGAGAACCCAGCGGGCCATGGCGCCAGTGTGCCGCCAACCAGTACGTTCAGGGGGACATGAAGGTGACGACCGGCGACTGGACCATCAGCGAGCTCGCGAGCCGCTTCGACCTGCCCACGCACGTGCTGCGCCACTGGGAGTCGATCGGCCTGCTCGAGCCGCGACGCGACCCGTCGGGCTACCGCCGCTACGGCCACGACGAGCTCGTGCGGATCGCCATCATCCAGCGCAACAAGCTCGCCGGCATGACCCTCGAGCAGATCCGGGTGCTGCTCGACGCCGAGGCCCGCGACCGGCACGAGGTGCTCGAGGGCCACCTGCGCGACCTGGAGGAGCGGATGCTCGCGCTGGAGCGCTCGCGGGAGATGACGGAGCACGCCCTGCGGTGCCGCGCGCACGACATCACCGCCTGTCCCCGTTTCGTCGCTGCAGTGGAGGACCTCGTGAAGGGGCGCAGCCACCCGGCGCTGCGGGGGCGTGCCGGTGCGTGACCTCGTCGTCGTGGGCGGCGGCATCGTCGGCCTCGCCACGGCATACGAGGTCCTGCGACGCCGACCCGGCGCGGACCTCCTCGTCGTCGAGAAGGAGACCGGGGTCGCCCGGCACCAGACCGGGCACAACAGCGGCGTGATCCACGCCGGGGTCTACTACGCACCCGGCAGCCTCAAGGCCCGCTTCTGCACCGAGGGCGCGGCGCGCACACGGGAGTACTGCACCGAGAAGGGAATCCCGTTCGTCGACACGGGCAAGCTCGTCGTGGCGACCACTCCGGTGGAGGTCGACCGGCTCGGCGACCTCACCGACCGGGCGCGGGCCAACGGGTTGCACGTCACGCCGCTGACGGCCGGCGAGCTCCGCGAGCGGGAGCCGCACGTCACCGGCCTGGCCGCCCTGCACGTCCACGCCACCGGGATCACCGACTACGTCGCCGTGTCGAAGGCGCTGGCCGCGGACGTCGAGCGCGCCGGCGGGACGGTGCGCACCGGTACCCGGGTCGTGCAGGTCGACGAGACGACCGACGCCGTCGCCCTCGGCCTCGACCGGGGCGGCTGGCGGACGACGGAGTCCGCGAGGCAGGTCGTCGTCTGTGGCGGGCTGCAGGCCGACCGCCTCGCCGCCCTGTCCGGCCTCAACTCCGGACCCGACGCGTTCCGGATCGTGCCGTTCCGCGGTGAGTACCACCGCCTGCCCGCGTCACGGAACGGCCTCGTCGACACCCTCGTCTATCCCGTGCCGGACCCGGACCTGCCCTTCCTCGGCGTCCACCTCACCCTCACGGTCGACGGAGGGGTCACCGTGGGGCCCAACGCCGTGCTGGGCTTCAGCCGGGAGGGCTACCGCAAGGGCTCGCTCGACCTGCGCGACGTCGCGTCCTACGCGCGCTTCCCCGGCATGTGGCAGGTGGCCCGGCGGCACTGGCGCACCGGCATCGAGGAGCAGCGCGACTCGCTCAGCCGGGCCGGCTACCTGCGGCTCGTGCAGCGCTACTGCCCCGAGCTCACCGTCGACGACCTGCTGCCCGAGCCGGCCGGCATCCGCGCCCAGGCGGTGCTGCGCGACGGCACGCTGGTCCACGACTTCCTGTTGCGGCGGACCGACCGCACCGTGCACGTGTGCAACGCACCCTCCCCCGCCGCCACCTCCGCCTTCCCGATCGCGCGCCACCTCATGAACCTGATCGCGTCATGACGCATCGTGTTCGCTTGTGGCAGAACCGAATTCGCGCTCTCTCGGCTTGAAGCTGGAACTCTTGTTCGATAGATTTGTCCCATGGAAGCCAGCGCCGGAGCCGCCACCCTCGAGGGTCGGTACGCCGCTCTGTGCGAGGGCGCTGCCGAGCTGAGCACGGATGAGCTCCTCGACGTCATCGAGCTCGCGCAACGGGAGAAGGACGCCGCCTCCGCCCGGCAGGCCGTCGCGCTGGCGCACCTGTCCGCCCGCGAGTCCCACCTGTGCGAGGACGGCACCAGCGTCGAGGTCCACCACGGTCTGGGGCACCAGCGGCTGGATGCGCCCGAGCTCGCGGCCCCCCCGGATCGGGTGCTCGGTGCACGTCGCCTCTCACCGGGTCCTGACGGCGATCCGGCAGCTGACCCGCACTCCCGACGTCGTCGAGGCCATGGCCTGCGGTGAGCTCGACGAGCACCGCGCCGCGGCCGTCACCGAGGAGACCGAGTTCCTCAGCGACGAGTCCGCCGCCGAGGTCGTCGACCGGGTCAAGGAGCACTGGGCCGGGCTGACCATGGGGCCGCTGCGCCGGTTCGTGGCTCGCACCGCCGCGCAGGTCGACCCCGAGGCGGCTGCCAAGGAGGCCGAGGACGAGCGCGAACGCCGGGGACTGACCCGCCGCACCGGCACCCACGGCACCGACCACTGGCGCGGCGACTTCACCGTCGAGCACGCCCGTGGCGCCTGGGCCGCCGTCACCGAACGCGCCCGCCGGCTCGTGCGTGAGGGCCGCGCCGAGACGCTGCAGCAGGCCCGCGCCGACGCGATGATGGAGCTCATCCTCGGACACTGCGACGTCAAGGTCGTCATCCACACCACCCGCGCCGCCGGCACCGACGACGAGCACGAGCCCGCCGCTCCCGACTCACGCCCGGCAGAGTGCAAGGACCTTGTCGAGGTCGGCGGACTCGCGGCGCCCGGGACCACGTTCGTGCCCCGCGACTGGCTCGATGGCGCCGACACCCGGGCGAGACGTGCCGGAGGCCCTCGCCTCCGGCCGCACGAGACCGGTACGCACCCGGACCGCCGAAGGACCCACCGAGACGTACCGCATCCCTGCAGCCATGGCCCGCCTCGTGCGCCTGCGCGACGGCTCCTGCCGCTTCCCGGGCTGCTCCACTCCGGCCCGCCAGTGCGACCTGGACCACGTCCGCGCCTGGCCCGCCGGTCCCACCGCACCGGCCAACCTCATGTCCTTGTGCCGGCGCCACCACCGGATCAAGCAACGACCCGGTTGGAGAGCTCGCATTCACCCCGACGCCACCGTCATCTGGACCGACCCCACGGGTCGCCGGCTCACGACCCGTCCCCTCGACCACCTCCACCTCGTCACCGCGTGCGGCACCCGGGACACGCCTGGCGCGGCGACCGACCCCATGCATGGCACCAGCCTCACCGATGCCCTCGACCGGATGCAGACTCTGCCGTCGACGTTCGAGGAGCAGCTCCACGCATGGCTCGACAACGACTCCCGCCACCCCCTCCGCGCCCGACCCCACGTCTGGGCCGCCGACGGCACCCTCCAGTCCGGACCACCACCCCACGTCGACCTCGACACCGCAACCGGGCCCCTCAGCCTGCGCGGACCCGGCGTCACCGTCGTCCTCGACCACCCACCGCCTTCACCGGCACCGGACGTCATCCCGTTCTGACCAGAGGTCCCCAGCGGCGGCCTCGGACAGCCGAGACCGCCGGTGACCTGGTCACGAATCGGCCACCCGTGCCGCGCCTTCCGAGGCTCGGAGCCGCACGGGTGGACGATGTCGGGCAAACCAGAGAACGGGAGCAACGACATGGCAGCCAGCACCCGGCGACGATGCGTGACGGCGGCCGTCGCGGCGGTCCTCACCGGCGTCCTCACGGCCTGCGCCGGCGTCAGCTGGACCCCTGACGGCGCGACGGCAGCAGGGCTCGGCGGCAGCGGACCGCAGAGCTCACGCTCCGTCCCGACGGCGCTCCCGAGCCCGGACGCCAGCACCACCAGCAACCCCACCATCGCGCCGGCGCCCGTGCGACCCACTCCCGCGACCACACCGACGCATCCACCCCTGCCGACGCCATCGACCCCCCGCGCGCGGACGACGCCGACCCCCAGGACCAAGCCCACGCCCACCTCCAGGCCGAAGCCGAAGCCCTCGGTCACCTCCAGCCCGAAGCCGACGCGCAGTGCACCGCTCGTCCACGAGGACCTCCGCCCCGGCGACCGCGGGCCCGAGGTCCTCGCAGTGCAGAAGCGCCTGTCGACCCTCGGCTACTGGATGGGCGAGCCCGACGGCCACTTCGGCTCGCTCACCCAGCAGGCCGTGTGGGCGCTGCAGAAGTCGGCAGGCATCTCCCGCGACGGCACGGTCGGACCGCGGACCCAGCGCGCGCTCGACGACGGCGTGCGTCCCCGGACCCGGCTCGCCGGCGACGGTGTAGACGTCGATGTGGACCGGCAGATCCTCATGGTCGTGCGCGGTGGCGAGGTCCGGTACACCCTCAACACGAGCACCGGCGGCGGCTACGAGTACGTGCAGAAGGACGGCGACACCGTCGTGGCCCGCACTCCCCGGGGCACCTTCCGGGTCGGTTACACCGTCGACGGCCGGGACGAGGGGTTCCTCGGCGAGATGTGGCGACCCCGCTACTTCAACGGCGGGTATGCCGTGCACGGCTCCCCGTCGATCCCGCCCTATCCCGCGTCGCACGGGTGCGCTCGCGTGAGCAACGCGGCGATGAACATGATCTGGGCGCAGGACCACATGCCGGTGGGGTCGACGGTCCTCGTCCGTTGAGGCAACCCCCGCGCCGTGTCAGCGGTGCGCGGGCGCCTCGACCGTGCTCGCCTCGCGGGGGAGGGTCTCGCGCGCCCGCGACCAAGGGATCGTCGCTGCCAGGCTGAGCAGCCCCGTCACCCCGAAGGCCAGCGCGTAGCTGCCCGAGTCCACGAGGGCGCCGGCGAGGATCGGACCGATGATGGCGCCGGCGTCGGCCGACATCTGGAACGCCGCCAGGGCCGGGCCGCCGTTGCGGTCACGGCCGATGACGTCGGCCATGCTCGCCTGCTGCGCGGGGTTGAGCGCGCCGGACCCGAGGCCAGCGATGATGGAGAAGGCGACGAGCACCGGGAAGGTCGTCGCGAGGCCGGTGGCGATCGTCGCGACGCCGGCGACGGCGAGCCCGCCGATGATGAACGGTCGCCGCCCCACCCGGTCGCTGAGCCGTCCGGCGACGTTCATGCCGACCGCGTTGCCCCCGGCGTAGATCGCGAGGACGGCGCCTGCCAACCACGGCTCCTTGCCGATGTTGGCCGCGACGAAGAGCGGGATGATCGCGTTGCGCACCCCGAAGTTGGCCCACCCGTTGGCGAACGCGGACACCAGGCCGGCCCGGTAGGCGCTGTCCTGGAGCCCCTCCCGCGCGGTCATGACCGGGAGCACGGGTGCGTCGGCCGGCGGCCGCAACGCGCTGCCGCTGATGAAGACCGCGACGAGAGCAGCGGCGACGACGAGCGCCGCGGCATACGCGAGGAAGGGCACGCGCAGACCGAGTCCGCCGAGCGCACCACCGACGGCTGGGCCGCCGATGCCGCCGATGAGGAAGGCGGAGCCGTAGGCCGAGGACACCCGGCCACGGATCTCGGGGGGCGCCAGCCGGACGATGAGCGCGGTCGCCGAGATCGTGAACATCACCGAGCCGACACCACCGAGGCCGCGGAAGACGAGCAGCTGCCAGTAGCTCTGGGCGAAGGCCGTCGCCGCGGTGGACGCCGCGACGATGAGCAGCCCCGCGAGGTAGATGGGGCGCTCGCCGAGCCGGACGATGAGGCTGCCGCCCGCGGGCGCGAAGACGAGACGGAAGAAGGCGAAGACGCTGACGACGATGGCGCTCGCCGTCGCCCCGACGCCGAAGCTCTGCGCGAACTGCGGAAGCACGGGCGTGATGAGCCCGAAGCCGAGGGCGATGACGAACGCCGAGGCCACCAGGACCCAGATCTCGCGAGGGATGCGGACGCGCTCGACTCGCGTGGAGGTGGTGGAGGCCATGAGACAGACAAGTATGCCGTCGGCCCCCGACATTCCCCCAGCGCTCAGCCGAGGGCCACGGCGACGGCGATCGGCACGAGTCCCCCGAGGACGACGAGGGTGTCTGCGAGGCGCCACGGCGCGGCCGCGAACCAGGTCCGCCGCGACGCCGACGCGAACCCCCGGGCGTCCATAGCCACGGCGAGGTCTGCCGCCATTCGCAGGGTGCGGACGAGCAGCCCGAACGTCATGGTGGCGAGGGCGCGGACCAGGGCCACCGGCCGCCTCGTGTCGAGGCCGAGGCCGCGCACCCGCCGGGCCACCGTGATCTCGGACCAGACCTCACCGAAGGTGTGCACCCGCTGGAGAGCCGCGGCGAGCGCGACGACGGGACGCGCCGGCAGACGCAGCCGTTGGGCGAGGTGGTCACCGAGACGGTCCGGGTCGACGAGCGGCAGCAGGACCGCAGACGGGAGCACGATGATGAGCACCCGCATGGCTGCCGTGGTGGCCGTCGTCGTGTCGTGCCCGCCGAGCAGCCACGTCGACCACCCGACCGAGAGCGCGCCGAGCACGCCGGGCAGCATCCGCAGCACGACGCGTCTGGCCCTCCCCCCCGGGCGCGGCCCGGATCCGGGACCGGCCCACAGGGCCACCGTCGCCAGCACCGCCTGCACGGCGATGACGACGAGCGAGGTGCGCCAGTGGCCGGGGACGACGCCCGCCGGGATGGCGACGAGCGCGCCGAGCAGGAGGGCCAGCGGGCCGGCGTGTGCGGCGAGCACGCGACGCGGCTGCTCCGGCGCCGGCTCCGTGGGCGGGGGCGAGAGCTCCACCACCGTGTGCGCCCGGCCGATGAGGGACTCGTCGTGGGTCGACACGACCACCGCTCCCCCGGCCTCGCGGTAGGCGGTGAGCAGTCCGACCACGGCCGCCCAGGTGTGCCGGTCCTGCCCGACCGTGGGCTCGTCGGCGAGGAGCAGCGGTGGCAGGTGGAGCACGGACGACGCGATGGCGAGCCGCCGCTGCTCGCCCCCGGAGAGCTCGCGCGGGTCGGCGGCCTCGAGGTGCCCGAGCCCGAGGTCCGCGAGCAGGGTGCGGGCGAGCGCGACCCTCTCGACCGAGTCCTCACCCAGGGCGCGGCTCGCGACGAGCACCTCGTCGAGGACGGTGCGCCCGACGATCGTCGAGCTCGACCACTGCGGGACCCACCCCAGGCGCGCGGCCACCTCGGTCGTCGACAGGTCGCTGACCGGCCGGCCGTCGGCGGTCACCGCACCGGTCGCCGGCTCCAGCGCCCCCGCAAGACCCAGCAGCACCGTCGACTTGCCCGAGCCGCTCGGTCCGACGAGGGCGGTGGCGCTGCCCGGCTCGGGCGCCAGTGGAACGTCGAGCCGCGCGGCGGTGCGGGTGCGCACCGACCCGTCGACGAGCCGGACCGTGCGCTCGATGGTCAGGGGCGTGGCCGACACCGCCTGCGCGCGGTCCAGGGGCGCACCGACTCCGAGCGCCGCGGGCGCACGCGGGGTCGGCGTCGGCGCTCCCGGCACCCAGATGCCCATGTCGAGCAGCCGCTGCCGCTCGTCGCGCAGGACGTGGCGCACGGACCCGTCGGCGACGAGCGCACCCGACTCGTCGAGGACGAGCATCCGCTCGACGAGGTGGACCCACGGACCGAGGACGTGCTCGACGACGACGGCGGTGACCGGGTGTGCCGCCAGCGTGCCTTCCACGCTGTCGCGCACCTGGGCGGCGTGGCCGGGGTCGAGCATGGCCGTGGGCTCGTCGAGGAGGAGCACGCTCGGGTGCAGTGCGAGGGCACCGGCGAGCGCGAGGCGCTGGGTCTCCCCGCCCGACAACGCCGACGTCGGGGTGTCGTGCGGCGTCACCAGCCCCACGGCGGCCAGCGAGGTCGTGACGGAGGCCGGCATGTCGCCGCGCGGCATCCCGACGTTCTCGAGCCCGAAGGCGACGTCGCGTCCGACCGTGGCGGCCACCACCCCGGCACCCGGCTCCTGCAGGACCAGCCCGACCTCACCGGCGCGGGCGCCGGGCGCGTGCCCGTCGATGGTGACCGTCCCGCTCAGCTCCCCCGCGTCGGCGGTCTCGAGCAGACCGGCAACCGCCCGCAGCAGGGTCGACTTGCCCGAGCCCGACGGGCCGACGAGGAGGACGCGCTCACCCGGGCGCAGGGTGAGCGAGACCTCGCGCAGCACCGGCTCGCGTCGGCCGAACGGGCGCCAGGTCACCCCGTCCAGGACGACGTGGCCGCCCGTCGCCCGGACGGGGTCCCGGGATGGTGTCGCGGCCACGGACGGCTCCGCGTCCGCTGAGGTGGCGGACACGTCAGACGGCGCGAGTCTCGCGGTGCTCCTGGCCGGGTGGGAAGGCGTTGAGCGCACCCGCCGCCGCGAGGGCCCGAGTGAGCAGCCAGCCACCCGCTCCGGCGACGACCGCACCCGAGAGCGCGAGCACGCCGGCATACGCGAGCTTCCACGCGAGCGACCAGTCCTGGATCCACGTGAACGACTCGTAGGTCGCAGCGAACGGACCGGCCAGGGCGCCGGCGAGCACCGCGGCGGCGATCCCGAAGGCGCGGTAGCCGAGGAGGGCGAACGCGAGCTCGGTGCCGAGGCCCTGGACGATGCCGGACACGAGGGTGGTCGCGCCCCACTCCGTGCCGGGGACCATCGAGACCAGGGCCGCGACGACCTCGCAGAACAGCGCGGCGCCCGGTCGCCGGACGACGAGCCCGCCGACGACACCGGCAAGGAACCAGGGGCCCGCGAAGAGACCCCCCAGCGGGGCGAACCCGAAGGTGATGGCGCTCAGTGGGCCGGTGTAGAACACGCCCCAGCCCCAGAACGCGATGCCGAGCGCCGCGCCGAGGAACGCGATCGTGAGGATGTCGACGGTCCGCCAGCCCAGGAGCGGGCGGGTCGCGAGGATGCTTCGGGTGCGAGCTGCGCCCGGTGCCCCGGTGGTGGCGTCGGCGGGGGCCGACGCGTCGGTCTGTGCTGCCATGACTTCTTCTCCCGTGGTCTCCGGCGCTGGGCCGTTGGATACCTCGGGGAGGGGCTCCGGGGGGCGCTGTCGGCGCTCCTCGGTTTCCCTGAGAACTCGACTCCCTACGCCGGTGCGAACCGGATCAGGTGTGAGGGTCTGCGGTTGCCCGCACTCTCAGCGCCGGAGCGCTCCCCTGTCGTTGACGAGAGTCACCCTACTCCTCACGTGTGGCAAGGTGGAACGAGGTGGACCGGGACGAGCACTGCTCGTCCGTCACGACGAGCGAACTGGAGAGATCGATGGGCAGCATGGTGTGGAAGATCCTCGGGACCGGCTCGGCGATCGTCGCGGGGATCGCGGCGACCAAGGTGGCCGACCAGATCTGGCAGAAGGCCGGCCGGGACTCGAGCCTGGACCCCAAGGACCCGGACTCGCCGATCTGGGAGGCGCTGGCTTATGCCGCGCTCACCGGTCTCGCGGCCGGCGTCGCCCGCACGATGGCGACGCGCAAGGCGGCGACGTTCTACGCGAAGTCGGCCGGTCACAAGCCGCAGGAGATCATCGACCGCGACATGTGAGCCTCAGCCCAGGGCCGTCGCGATCGGGACGCCGGCGCGGTAGGCGAGGTGCAGGTGGCTCGGCGCATCGAGAACCGCGAGGTCCGCAGGACCTCCCACCTCGATCCGCCCGATGTCGCTGCGCCGCAACGCCTGGGCACCCCCGGCCGTGGCGGCCCACACCGCCTCGCCGGGGGTCATCCCCATCTCGCGGACCGCGAGGGCGATGACGAACGGCATGGAGCTGGAGTAGCACGTGCCCGGGTTGCAGTCGGTCGCCAGCGCCACCGACACCCCGGCGTCGAGCAGCCGGCGCCCGTCCGGATACGGCGAACGGGTCGAGAACTCCACCCCGGGCAGGAGCGTGGCCACGGTGGTGCCCGAGGCCGCCGCGAGCGCGTCGACGTCGGCGTCGCCGAGGAAGGTGCAGTGGTCGACGCTGGCCGCCTCGAGCTCGACGGCGAGCTGCACGCCCGGTCCGGGCCCGAGCTGGTTGCCGTGAACCCGCAGCCCCAGACCGGCACGGGCCGCAGCCGTGAGGACCGCTCGTGACTCGTCCTCGGTGAAGGCGTGCTCGGAGGCCGGCTCGCAGAAGACGTCGGCCCACCTCGCGTGCGGCGCGCAGGCCTCCAGCATGGGACCGGTGACGAGGTCGACGTATGCCGCCCGCTCACCCCGCGCCTCCGGTGGCACGACGTGGGCGCCGAGGAAGGTCGTCTCGCTCGTGAGCTCGCCCGCGATGCGTAACGCTCTCGCCTCGTCCGCCACGGTGAGGCCGTAGCCGCTCTTGATCTCGACCGTCGTCGTCCCCTGGGCGCGCATCTCGGCCACCCGGCGACCGACGAGCTCGCGTAGCCGGTCGTCCGAGGCCTCTCGGGTCGCCGCCACCGACACCCCGATGCCGCCGCCGTCGTAGCGCTCCCCTGCCATCCGGGCCGCGAACTCGCCGGCCCGGTCGCCGTCGAAGACGAGGTGGCTGTGGCTGTCGACGAAGCCCGGGAGCACCGCGCGACCGCCGAGGTCGACGAGGTCGTCCGCGTCCGGGACGGACGCCGAGTCGCCGATCCACGCGACCCGGCCGTCCTCCACCACGAGCGCGGCCCCGGCCCGCAGACCGAGGCCGGCGTGGCCCGTCCCGTCGCACGTGACGAGCTCACCGATGCCGGTGTAGGCGGTGGACCGGGTCCCTGCCGCGCTCACGTGGAGGACCGCACGGCGAGGATCGACTCCGCCACGACGTCGTCCACCGGGCCGAGGTCGTGCACGCCGCCGGAGACGACCCGGCGACCGCCGACGACGACGTCGGTGACATCAGCACCGGTTGCGCCGAAGATGATCTGCGAGAGCGCCACCCCGCTCGTGCGCCGGCTGTCGGTCCGCACGGCGACGAGGTCTCCGAGGGCCCCCACCGCGATCCGGCCGCCGTCCCACCCCAGGCTCGCGTAGCCGGCGGTGGTCCCCATCTCGAGCAGCTCGGCGGTCGGGAAGCGTCCGCGCTCGTGGCTCTTGAGGCGTTCGTGCATCTCGATGCCGCGCATCTCCTCGAACGGGTCGATGACGGCCTGCTGGTCCGAGCCGAGACTGAGCGACACGCCCTCGGCGGCGAGCTCGCACCCGGGGCCGATGCCGTCGGCGAGGTCGCGCTCGGTCGTCGGGCAGAAGCACGCACTCGCACCGGAGCGGCCCATGAGCTCGAGGTCGATGTCGGACAGGTGCGTGGCGTGCACGGCGGTGAACCCCTGGCCGAGCAGCCCCGTGTCGGCGAGGTGCTCGACCGGGCTCGCGCCGTAGACCATCTCGGTCGTGAGGTTCTCGCCGATCTGCTCGCTCACGTGGGCGTGGACGGGGCGGTCCCCGACGACCGTCGCCAGCTCGGCCAGCTGGTCGCGCGTGAGCGCCCGCACCGAGTGCGCCGCCGCCCCGATGCGCAGGAGGTCGGTGTCGCGCAGCGCCTCGACCCGCTCGGCCCAGGCCTGCACCGAGCCGTCCGAGAAGCGGGTCTGGACCTCGTCGAGCGGCAGGTGCCCGCTGGAGGAGAGCCCACCGGAGAGGTAGCAGGCGTCGAGGAGCGTCAGCCGGATGCCGGCCTCCTCGGCGGCCGCCGTGAGCGCCTCGCCCATGGCGTTGGGGTTGGCGTAGCGCTGCCCGCCGGGGCCGTGGTGCAGGTAGTGGAACTCCCCGACGACGGTGTAGCCGGCAGCGAGCATCTCGGTGAACACCCCTCTCGCGAGCGCGAAGGAGGTGTCCGGGTCGAGCTGGGCCGTGACGGCATACATCTGCTGGCGCCACGTCCAGAAGTTGCCGCCGGCACCGTGCGTGCGTCCACGCAGCATCCGGTGGAAGGCGTGGCTGTGCGCGTTCGCGAAGCCGGGGAGGACGAGTCCGCGCAGCCGGACGTCGTCGTCACGCTGCTGGGTGCCGGGGGTCACCTCGGTGATGCGCCCGTCGGTCACGGCGACCCGCACGCCACGGTGGACCTTGTCGGGCAGCTGGGCGTGCTCGCACCAGTAACTGGTCACGTCCTCGCCCCGGCGAGGTCGGTGAGGACGGTGACGAGCGCGTCCACCCCGGCATGGCAGTCCTCGGACGTCGCGAACTCCTCGGGCGAGTGCGAGATGCCGGTCGGGTTGCGCACGAACAGCATGGCGGTCGGGACACCGGCGTTGGCGAGGATCCCTGCGTCGTGACCCGCTCCGGTCCCGATGACGGGTATGCCGCCCAGCCGGGTCGCGAGACGCCTCACCAGCGCGGGGTCGAACGGGGTGGGACCGGTCCACGAGTCCTCGACGACGAGGCCGTCGAAGTCGGCGACCACCTCGGTGACGTCGTCCACGAGCGCCCGGACGGCGGCCTGGTCGACGCCGCGGGCGTCGAGCCAGCCGGTCACCTCGCTCGCGATGGCGTTGACGCCGCCGGGGGTGACGGCGACCTTGCCCACGGTGGCGACGCAGCCGTGGGCCTGTGCGGCGCGACGGGCGGCGATGACCGCCGCGGCGAAGCCGAGCATCGCGTCGTCGCGGTCCTCGAGCCGGGTCGTGCCGGCGTGGTTGGCCTCACCGAGCGTGCGGATGCGCCAGCGGCCGTGGGGCCAGATGTCGCTGCCGACGGCGACGGGGGCGTCGACGTCGACGAGGTGTCGGCCCTGCTCGACGTGCAGCTCGACGAAGGCGCCCACGCGACGCACGGTGGCGGCGTCGGGGCCGAGGTCCTCGGGGTCCCGGCCGGCGGTGCGGATCGCCTCCGCCATCGAGATCCCGGCACCGTCGGTGAGGGACCTCGCGCGCTCGGCGGTCATCGCGCCGGTGAGGACGCGCGAGCCGGCACACGCCACCCCGAAGCGGGCACCCTCCTCGTCGACGAAGTTGACGACCCCGATGGGACGGTCGGGCTCGAAGGCCTTCTCGCGCAGGGCGTCCAGCGCGGCGAACGCGGAGACGACGCCCAGGGGCCCGTCGAAGGCGCCGCCGTCGGGGACCGAGTCCAGGTGCGAGCCGGTGACGACACCCGGCGTCCCGGCGGTGACCGCGGCGTCGGGGTCGCCCCACCACGCCCACTGGTTGCCGACGCGGTCGACGGTGACGTCGAGGCCCCGCTGCTGCGCCTCGCCGACGAACCACTCGCGCAGGGTGTGGTCCTCGCGGGTCCAGGCGAAGCGGTGGTAGCCCCCCGTGCGCCCGTCCCGGCCGACCGCACCGAGGTCCCGCCACATCGCGTCGAACGTCACCGCTGCCTCCTCCGTCCTCGTCACCGGACCTGCCGCCCCCATTCCACACCCCCGAGGGCCTGCCGGCGCGACGCCGCGGCGCATCGGTGTCTGGCATCCGAGACCTCGGTGGCGTCAGGCGAGGGACGGGACGGCCCTAGAGTCGGGGCATGACCGACACCAGGAGTGAGGCGGCGGAGACCGAGGGCGCCCGCCGGGCCCGTGAGGCGCTGGAGGCGAGCGGGATCGAGCACCGGATCCTCGTCTCCACCGAGCGGGCCCGGTCGCTGGTCGAGGCGGCCGCGCAGCGGGGCATCGAGCCGCGTGACATCGTCAAGACGCTCGTCGTGCGACGGGGCTCCGGGGACTACGTCTTCGTGCTCGTGCCCGGCGACCGGGAGATCTCGTGGCCCAAGCTGCGCACCCACCTCGGGGTCAACCGACTCTCGATGCCACCGGCCGACAAGGCCCAGGAGGCGACCGGCTACGAACGCGGGACCATCACGCCCTTCGGGTCGAGCACGGCCTGGCCCGTCATCGCCGACGCCACGGTGCCCGGGCGCACGATCTCGATGGGCGCCGGGGCGCACGGGACCTCCGTGACGCTGGCCGCGGACGACGTCGTGCGGGTCCTCGACGCGGACGTCGTGGACGTCACCGACCCCGCCGAGACCGACGGGGCCTGAGGCGGTCGGGCGTCAGGCGCTGGCGGCGAGGACGTCCTTGACGAGGTTCGCCGGCAGGTAGTCGTAGCGGGCGAACCGCCGCGTGAACGTGCCCGTGCCGTGCGAGACCGACCTCAGGTCGATCGGGTAGTGGGACAGCTCGAGGGCGGGGATCTCGGCGTGGATGACCGTGCGCCCCTCGTGGGCCGCCGGCTCGGTGCCGTGCACCTGCCCGCGGCGGCCGCGCAGGTCGGCGAGCGTCGAGCCCACGGACTCGTCGGCGACGTCGATGTCCACGGCGTCGATCGGCTCCAGCATGGCGACGGTGTTCTCGTTGGCCGCCTGTCGCAGCGCCAGCCCGGCCGCGGTCTGGAAGGCCATGTCGGAGGAGTCGACGGAGTGCGACTTGCCGTCGACCAGCGTGACCCGGACGTCGACGGCGGGGTAGCCGGCGAGCACACCCTTCTCGAGCTGGGCACGCACGCCCTTCTCGACGGAGGCGATGTACTGGCGGGGGACGGCGCCGCCCACCACCTTGTCGACGAACTCGATTCCGGCACCTCGGGGCAACGGCTCGATGCGCAGGCGGCACACGGCGTACTGCCCGTGGCCGCCGGACTGCTTCACCTGGCGGCCCTCGGCCTCGCACGGCCCGACGAAGGTCTCGCGCAGCGCGGTCCGCAGGGGCTCGGCCTCCACCGGCAGGTGGTGCCGCTCCTCGAGCGCGCGGGTGAGCAGGACGACGTGGGCCGGACCCATGGTCCAGAGGACGACCTGGTGGGTCTCGGGGTTGAGGTCGAGGCGCATCGTCACGTCCTCGGAGACGAGCGACTGCAGGACCGTGGCCAGCTTGTCCTCGTCACCCTTGCTGCGTGCGTGGATCGCCACGGGCAGGAGGGGTTCAGGCAGCAGCCAGGGCTCCACGAGCGCGGGCCTGCCGGGCGAGGAGAGGGTGTCGGTCGTCTCCGCAGCGGCGAGCCGGGCCACGAGGACGAGGTCTCCGGCGATGGCCTGCGGCTTGGGCCGGGAGTCGTCGCCGAGCGGGGCGGCCAGCGCACCGACCCGGTCGAGGTCGGTGTCGTGGTCGTCGTGGCCGCCCAGTCGCTCCCCGGCGAACTGCTGGAGGTGACCGGACACGTGCACCGGGTCGTCCGGTCGCAGGGTGCCCGAAAAGATGCGCACGAGCGACTGCCGCCCGACGAAGGGGTCGCTCGCCGTCCGCACGACCTCGGCCACGAGGGGCCCGTCAGGGTCGCAGGGGACGGCCCCGAAGTCACCTCCGTTGGTCCGGAACACGCGAGGCGGCTCGACGTCCACGGGTGAGGGCAGTCCCTGCTCGACGAGGTCGAGGAGCTCCTCGATGCCGACCCCGCTCGTCGCGTGGGTGGGAAGCACCGGGAAGAAGCGCCCCGTGGCGACAGCGGCGTGCAGGTCGGCACGCAGGCTCTCGAGGTCGACCTCCTCCCCCTCGAGGTAGCGCTCGAGGAGGGTGTCGTCGTCCGACTCCTCGATGATCGCCTCGACGAGGTCGGCGTGCCGCTCGCCCAGCAGGTCGACGAGACCGGTGACGGTGCTGCCCGGCCCGTCCGGCTGGACCGGCCGCGCGAGTGGCTGGGCGTCACCGAACCTCCGGCGCAGGGTGGCCACCGTCTCGTCGAAGTCTCCCCGCGCCTGCTCGAGCCGGGTCACCGCGACGGCGCGCGGCATACCGACCGCATCGCACTCGCGCCAGAGCATGCGGGTGGACTCGTCCACACCGTCCGCACCCGAGACGACGAAGAGGGCGGCATCCGCCGCCCTCAGCCCTGCTCGCACCTCGCCCACGAAGTCGGGGTTGCCCGGCGTGTCGAGGAGGTTGACCACCACCTCGCCACTGGCGAAGCTGGCCGCCACCAGGCCCGTCGAGGAGGTCCGATCGGCCTCCCTCGGTCGCCGGCCCTCGACCCGCGCGGCGACGAGGTGGTCGAAGAGCGTGCTCTTGCCGGCGCCCGGTGGGCCCACGAGCACGACGTTGCGGAGCTGGCGGGCAGAGGCGGGGACGGGGGCGTCGTCAGCGCTCGAGGTGCGGCTCATGCCCTCACCCTGCTCCCGTCCGGCGCCACCTGACAAGGCACGATGGCCGTGGTCCGAGCAGCCTGCCCGACGCCGACGAGGCGTACCGTCGGAAGGGCGAAACCGCACCATCCGCACGACCGCAGCGACGGAGCAGCGATGAGAGGGAACCCGAGACCGGTCGTGGACAGGGTCGCCGGCTGGCTGGACGGCTCGGACCCACGGACCACGCGGCGGGTGAGCTGGGGTGCCGTCGCGGCGATCGCCATCGCGCTCGCCTGGCCCACGCCCGCGTCCGACGGCAGCCAGCGGCACCCGACTGGCCGGCCGAGCGTGGCCGCGCCGGCGCAGGGCCCCGCCGTCGCGACTGATGCCGACCCGGCCTGCGCGGCCGGGGCCGGCCCGTCGGCACCTCGGCCCGCCGGGCTGGCGCGGTACTCGACCGGACAGGTGGGGGCATCCGGGGTCGTGGAGTCGACCCGCTGGGGGGTCGCCGGGAGCCGCGGCCTCTGGGGCGTGGCCGAGGTCGCCGACTGCGGTGCGGTCCGGCTGGACGCGGTCTGGTTCGGGCCCACGGGCCAGAAGCACCGCTACCGGATCAGCCCGCCGGGACAGCCCGAGATCGGCGTCGTCGCCAACAGCCTCGACGGTGCGATCTCGGTCTACGGCGTGCGGGCGCTGGTGGGCGGAGGGTTCACCGCGACGCTGCACATCAGCACGGACTGGGGCCTCACGTGGCAGGAGCGCGAGGTGCCACCGTCCGCGGAGGAGGACGTGCGTGCAGGTGCCCTGCCGGCGCAGTGGAGGCAGTGGCCCACGGCAGCGGGCTGAGGACGACCGGGTCAGCCCTCGCGCATGGGGATGCGCACCCCCTGCTCGGCTGCGGTCCGGTCGGCGACGTCGTACCCGGCGTCGACGTGGCGGATGACGCCCATCGCCGGGTCGTTGCTGAGGACCCGCGCCAGCTTCTGCGCCGCGAGCTCGGTGCCGTCGGCGAGGGAGACCTGCCCGGCGTGCAGCGACCGGCCCATGCCGACCCCGCCACCGTGGTGGATCGAGACCCAGCTCGCGCCTGAGCTCGTGTTGACCAGCGCGTTCAGCAGCGGCCAGTCGGCGATCGCGTCGGACCCGTCCGCCATCGCCTCGGTCTCGCGGTAGGGCGAGGCCACGGAGCCGGTGTCGAGGTGGTCGCGGCCGATGACGATGGGGGCGCTCACCTCGCCGGTGCGGACGAGCTCGTTGATCGCCAGTCCCGCCTTGTCGCGCTCGCCCTGACCGAGCCAGCAGATGCGGGCCGGCAGCCCCTGGAAGGCGATCCGCTCCTGTGCGCCCTTGATCCAGGTGTGCAGCCGCTCGTTGTCGGGGAAGAGGTCGAGGACGGCGCGGTCGGTCGCCGCGATGTCCTTGGGGTCGCCCGAGAGCGCCGCCCAGCGGAACGGACCCTTGCCCTCGCAGAACAGCGGGCGGATGTAGGCCGGCACGAACCCCGGGAACTCGAACGCCCGGTCGTAGCCTCCCTGCCGCGCCTCGTCGCGGATCGAGTTGCCGTAGTCGAAGACCTCCGCGCCGGCGTCCTGGAACTCCACCATGGCGCGCACCTGCTGCGCCATGGACTCCCGCGCGCGGTCGGTGAACTCCTCGGGCTTCTTCGCCGCGTACTCGGTCCAGTCCTCGAGGGCGACGCCCGTCGGGAGGTACGACAGCGGGTCGTGGGCCGACGTCTGGTCGGTGACGATGTCGATCGGGACGCCGCGGCGCAGCAGCTCCGGGAAAACTTCAGCGGCGTTGCCGACGACGCCGACCGACCAGCCGCGCCGCTCGTCCTTGGCGCGCAGCGCGAGGTCCACCCCCTCGTCGAGCGAGCCCGCCACCTCGTCGAGGTAGCGGTGCTCGACCCGCCGGCGCAGGCGTGACTCGTCGACGTCGACGATGAGGCAGGCGCCCCCGTTCATCGTCACGGCCAGCGGCTGTGCGCCGCCCATGCCACCGCATCCTCCGGTCAGCGTCAGCGTCCCGGCCAGGGACCCACCGAAGCGCTTCTCGGCGACCGCGGCGAAGGTCTCGTAGGTGCCCTGCACGATCCCCTGGGTGCCGATGTAGATCCACGAGCCCGCGGTCATCTGCCCGTACATCGTCAGGCCGAGCTGCTCGAGCCGGCGGAACTCGGGCCAGGTCGCCCAGTCGCCGACGAGGTTGGAGTTGGCGATGAGGACGCGCGGCGCCCACTCGTGCGTCTGCATGACACCCACCGGCCGGCCCGACTGCACGAGCATCGTCTCGTCCGGCTTGAGCGTGCTCAGGGTGCGCACCATCGCGTCGAAGCTGCGCCAGTCACGGGCCGCTCGACCGGTGCCCCCGTAGACGACGAGGTCGTCGGGCCGCTCGGCGACCTCGGGGTCGAGGTTGTTCATGAGCATCCGCAGCGGCGCCTCGGCGCCCCAGTGGGTGGCGTGGGTGAGCTGGGTGCCGCGCGGGGCGCGGACCGGACGGGCTCCGTCCATGTCGTCGTTCCTTTCTCGCCTCGTGTGCCTGAGCGCGACCTCTGGCTCGCGCTGAGGCACACAGGGCTGGGGTTGCTAGTGGAGTGGGCCGGTGACGGACTCGGCGGCGGCGACGACCGTCCCGGCCACCACCGCCCCGTGCGCCGCGTCGAGGTCGGGCGCGAGGAACCGGTCCGGACCCGGCTCGACCCGCACGGTCTCGGAGAGCGCGTCGATGACGGCGGCGGACGCCGGTGACGGCTCGAGCGGGTCCCGGAGCCGGATGCCACGGGCAGCGGTGACGAGCTCGATGGCGACGACGCGGGAGAGGGCGTCGACCGAGCGGCGGAGCTTGCGGGCCGCCGACCAGCCCATGGACACGTGGTCCTCCTGCATCGCGCTGCTCGGGATCGAGTCGACGCTGGCCGGGACGGCCAGCCGCTTCATCTCCGAGACCATCGCCGCCTGGGTGTACTGCGCGATCATCAGACCCGAGTCGACGCCGGGGTCGTCCGCGAGGAAGGGCGGCAGCCCGTGGTTGCGCGCCTTGTCGAGGAAGCGGTCGGTGCGACGCTCCGACATGGAGGCGAGGTCGGCCGCGACGATGGCGAGGAAGTCGAGGACGTAGGCGACCGGCGCCCCGTGGAAGTTGCCGTTGGACTCGACCCGCCCGTCCACCGTGACGACCGGGTTGTCGATCGCCGACGCGAGCTCCCACTCGGCGACCCGTGTGGCGTGGTCGACCGTGTCGCGCACACCGCCGGCGACCTGGGGCGCGCACCGCAGCGAGTAGGCGTCCTGCACCCGGGTGCACGCCTGAGGGTCGCGGTGCGAGTTCCGGATCGCGCTGTCCGACAACACCTTCCGCATGTTCTCCGCCGAGCGGGCCTGCCCGGGCTGGGGCCGCAGGGCCTGGAGGTCTGCCGCGAAGACGTCGTCGGTGCCGAGCAGCCCCTCGACGCTCATCGCCGCCACCACGTCGGCCGTGGTGACCAGCCGACGCAGGTCGGCGAGCGCGAGGCAGAGCATGCCGAGCATGCCGTCGGTGCCGTTGATGAGGGCCAGTCCCTCCTTCTCGGCGAGCTCGACGGGGGCGATACCCGCAGCAGCCAGTGCCTCACCGGCGTCCATCAGGGTGCCGTCGGCGTCGCGGACCGGCCCCTCCCCCATGAGCGCGAGCGCGCAGTGCGACAGCGGCGCGAGGTCACCGGAGCACCCGAGCGAGCCGTACTCGTGCACGACGGGCGTGATCCCGGCGCTGAGCATCGCGACGTAGGCCTCGATGGTCGTGTCGCGCACGCCCGTCCGCCCGGTCGCCAGCGTCGCGATCCGCAGGAGCATGAGCGCCCGCACGACCTCTCGCTCGACCTCCGGCCCCGCACCGGCTGCGTGGGAGCGGATGAGTGAGCGCTGCAGCTGGGCGCGCAGGTCGACCGGGATGTGCCGGGTGGCGAGGGCGCCGAACCCGGTGGAGACCCCGTAGTGGGCGACGGTGTCGTTCGCGAGCGCCTCGATCGTCGAGCGGGTCGCCCGGACCGCGTCGAGGGCGGTCGGGCCGATCTGGACCCGGGCACCGTTGCGGGCGACCTCGACGACGTCGGTGATCCGCAGCGGGTCGCCTCCGACGACGACGGGGCGGTGCTGGGTCTGGAGATCCGTCATGGCTCAAGCAAAGCGCCGGTATGCCGTCCGCAACAGTCGCGCGCCCGGCATACCGTCTCGGATGCGAGACGGAAGGAAGGGCTGGTCGCGAGACCGTTGCCCCCGGCTCGTCGGGTCTAGCCTGCAGGGCAGGTGACCACCGGAGGACGCGATGTTGAAGAAGCTGAAGCTGGCCAAGGCCTACCTCGAGCATGGCGACGACCTCGCCGGCGCGCTGGTGCCGGACGACGCGGTGGTGGTCGACGCCCCGCCTGATGGAGCGAGGCCCGCGATCGATGCGGCTCTCGACGGGCGGTACGAGCCCGCAGCAGAGCTGTTGCGACAGCAGCGTGAGCAGAGGGCGTGGGAGGACCGGGACGTCGTCGTGGCCGGTCTCGGCCGACGGGCCCTCGCCGCACCGCAGTGGCTGGACGCGTGGCGGCAGGCCCAGCCCGACGACCCCGACCTCGCCGTCGTCGACGCCCGGCGGCTCGTCGAGCAGGCCTGGGAGCAGCGCTCCCGCGACGACGCCAGCCAGGTCGGCCCCGAGCAGCTCCGCGCCTTCCACGAGACCCTGGCGCAGGCCACCGAACGCATCCAGCAGGCCATCGACGGCTCCCCCGGCGACCCGGTCCCGTGGGCCCTCGCGCTGCGCCACGCCCGCGGCACGGAGACCGACCGGGCGACGTTCGACGGCTACCTCGACGCCCTGAAGGCGACCGACCCGCACCACTACGGCGCGAGGTACGAGGCGATGCAGTACCTCTGCGACAAGTGGTTCGGGTCGCACGAGGAGATGTACGACTTCGCCCGGGCCAGCGTGGAGGCGGCTCCCCGTCACGCACGGGTCCAGTCCCTGCTCCTCGACGCGGTCCTCGAGCACCTGGCCGTCGACCCGTCCGCCCTGGCGAGCGACCCCGCGCGGGTCGAGGAGGCGATCGCGCGGGCCCAGGGCTTCGTCGACTCCGCCCCGGACGCGGGCCACCACCTCACCGCCCAGACGCGCAACGTGCTCGCCCGCGTCCTCTTCCACCTCGAGCGGCACCGTGAGGCCTACGAGCAGATGCGGCTTCTCGGCCCGTACGCGACGTCCTACCCCTGGGGCTACTGGGGTGACGCGCGGGAGGAGTTCCTCAGCCACCGCCGGCACGTCGTCACCCTGGCGGCCGGCACCTCGTGACCTCGATGGTCCTGCTCGTCCGGGCCACCGTCGCGGAGCTGCGGCGGCCCGTCATCTGGGCGCGCACCCGGGTGCGGCTCGTCGACAGCGACGTGGCCGGCTGGACGGTCGCCGACGTCGGGGAGCCGAACCAGGCGGCCCTCGAGCGCGTGGCGGAGGAGGTGAGCGCCTTCGGGCCGGCCCTGCTGCTCGTCGTCGGCGAGCTGAGGACCGGCGTGCAGCTGTGGCACGGCGGGCACCGGCTGGCTCGGGTCGGGTGGTCGTCGGGCGAGGTGAACACCCTGCCGAGGGAGGAGGCGGACGCCCTGGCCGAGGTGTTCGGCGCCGCCCTGGGCCTCGATCGCGGTCCGGTCGCGCGGGCCCTGCGGGAGGCGACGACCCCCGACCGGGCCGAGCGTGCGCTGATGACGGCGTTGGGTGCTCCCCTGCCCGGCCACTTCGGCCGGCACCGCAGCGGGCCACTCGACTCGGACCGGACGGTCGAGGTCCGCCGTCACGGCATCGTCGACGCCATGGTCGAGGAGACCCGGGGACCCTGATCCGCCCGCGTTTCGGCATCGAGGCTTCGCGGCCCATCATGAGGGGGTGAGAATCGAGCTCATGTACTTCGCGGGCTGTCCGAACGCGGCGACCGCCGAGGAGCGGCTGAGGGCTGCGATGTCCCGGGTCGGTCGGAGCGAGGTCGCCGTGAACCGGATCGAGGTCCGCAGCCCCGAGCACGCGGAGCGCCTGAGGTTCACCGGGTCTCCCACGGTCCGCGTGGATGGTCGCGACCCCTTCGCCACGGGCAACGAGAGGGTCGGGTTCGCCTGTCGGGTCTATGCGGGGCCGAAGGGCTTGGCTGGTTCCCCCACGGTCGAACAGTTCATGGAGGTGCTGCGATGAGGCGGTTCGTTGCGAGCATCGCGGGGGCGCTCCTGCTCGGTGTGCGACCGCGGCGTCAGGCGGGGTCGCAGCCGGTCGCGGCCGTGGCGAAGCGCTCGATCGCGAACCGCGCCGCCGCCATGTCGGGGGCCCCGTTGACGACGACCGAGAAGATGCGCTGCCTGCCGTCGACGCCGTATGCCGTGCCCGACAACGCGGTGACGTCGCTCAGCGTGCCGGTCTTGGCGCGGACCTTGCCCCGGGCGCATCGCGTGTCCGGCTGGGCGAATCGCGTCGCCAGCGTCCCCGACACGCCCGCCGTGGGCATCGCGTCGGCGGCGTAGAACACGGAGCTGACCGTGCTGGACCGTGACGCCGCGAGGAGCAGGCTGGTCAGCGCGGTGGCCGACGTGCGGTCGGCTCGTGACAACCCGGATCCGTCGTGGACGACGACGCCGCTGGCCTGTGTCCCCTTGGCCTTCAGGGTCGACACGGTGTGGGCACCGGCTGCCGTCCAGGTGGCCGCCTTGCCTGCGGTGCGCGCGGACTGGCGGTGGAGGGCCTCGGCGTAGTCGTTGTCGGAGACCTTGAGCGTGCGCGCCACCAGGGCCGACACCGGAGGTGAGACGACGGCCGTCACCGGCACCGTGCCAGCCGGCGCGGAGCCTCGTGCGTACGAGGACACGGCGACGCCGAGGTGCACCAGCTCGTTCCTGAAGACGGTGCCGGCGTCGAGCGCCGTGTCGAGGACGTTGCGGCCGTCGACCACGAGCGGCCGGACCGGTGCCACGTCGCCGGGGACGTAGCTCGTCTTCCAGCCGGTGGCGTTGGTCGGCAGGGGGAAGAGGTCGTCGTCGACGCGCAGGGACACCGAGGTCCGGCCCGCGCCGACGACCGCGTCCCTGGCCGAGGCGGCCATCGTCCTGAGCTGGGTGGAGGTCAGTGCCGGGTCACCGCCACCCACGAGGTGGAGCACGTCGAGCGCCGGGCTCGCCCTGACCTCCGTGCGGAACCTCGCATCGGGCCCCATCGTGTGCACCGCGGTGAAGGCCGTGGCGAGCTTCTGGCCCGAGGCCGGCATGAGGGCCAGGTCGGCGTTGCGGCTGTAGAGGACCCGTCCGGTGGCCGCGTCGAGCACGACGGCACTGACGGCACTGCCCAGGGCCTCGTCGCGACCGGCGGTCCTGAGGCGGTTGAGGACCGTGCCGGAGATCGGCGGGCGCGAGATCGTCAGCTGCCAGTCGCGCAGGACGTCCCGGCGGGAGTCGAGCGGCGCCTGCGACTCCAGGACGCGCGAGACCTGACGCGGTCGTTTCTCGGACGTGCTGCCGGCCGCCGAGGTGGGGGCGGCGCCACCGGCGACGAGGACCGTGGTCGTCAGCAGGCCAGCCAGCCCACTGAGGAATATCCGGGGGGCTCTGGTCTCGCGCATGGGCAGGAGGATGGCACGAATGATGAGAATGCGCGCGCTGGAGAACTAGTCAGCAGCCGCGCTCACGCCGCCTCCGCGTACGCCGGCGAGCCCTCCAGGGCGGCGTACCGGCCACCGAGCTCTAGCAGCTCGTGGTGCGTGCCCCGCTCGACGATGTGCCCGTGGTCGAGGACCGCGATCTCGTCGGCGCCCTGGATGGTCGAGAGCCGGTGGGCAATGGTGATCGTCGTCCGGCCCCTGACCAGCTCGTCGAGGGCCTTCTGCACGGCACGCTCGGTGTCGTTGTCGAGGGCGCTGGTGGCCTCGTCGAGGACGAGGACCCGGGGGGCGCGCAGGATGGTGCGGGCGATAGCGAGGCGCTGCTGCTCACCGCCGGAGAAGCGGTGGCCCCGGGCGCCGACGAGGGTGTCGAGCCCGTCCGGCAGCGACGCGACGAGGTCCGCGACCTGGGCCGCACCGAGGGCGCGCCACAGCTCGGCCTCCGTCGCGTCGGGAGCAGCCAGCAGCAGGTTGTCGCGGATCGAGGCGTGCACGAGGTAGGTCTCCTGCGACACGACACCGACGATGCGGGCGAGCACCTCGGGGTCGAGGTCGCGCAGGTCGACCCCGTCGATGGTGACCCGACCGGACGTGGGGTCGTGCAGCCGGGCGACGAGCGAGGCGAGCGTCGACTTGCCCGAGCCGGTGTGGCCGACGAGGGCGAGCGACCCGCCGGCCGGGACCACCGCGGAGATGGACGAGACCGCGAGGGGCGCGTCACCGGCATACCGGAAGGAGACGTCCTCGAAGCGGACCTCGCCGCGCACGCGCCCCGGGTCGAGCGCGACGGGCGCGGTGGGGGCGGCGACGTCGGGGATGAGGTCGAGGTACTCGAAGACCCGCGAGAACAGCGCCATCGACGAGACCCACTGCGCACCGACGTTGAGCAGGCCCATGAGGGGGCGGAAGATGCCCGCCTGGAGGGTGGTGAAGGCGATGAGCGTGCCGATCGTCATGCCGCCCGAGGTCGCGGGCAGCCCGGCGACGAGGTAGATGAGCGCCGGGATCGCGGCGAAGACGACCTGCATCGTCGCCATGCGCCACCGACCCGCGAGCTGTGAGCGCAGCTCGAGGTCGACGAGCTCCGAGGACGTGGACGCGAACCGCTCGGCGTGACGTCGGCCGGCGCCGAGCGTCTTGGAGAGGCGGACACCGGAGACCGAGAGTCCCTCCTCGATCTGGACGTTGAGGTCGGCCCGGCGGGACTGCTGGCGGGCCGTGACCTCACGGCGGATCAGCGCGACCTTGCGGGTCATCCACACCGCGGGCGGGATGACGAGCAGCGACAGGAGCGAGAGGCGCCAGGAAAGGGCGACCATCGCGGCCGAGGTGGCGACGGCGGTCGTGAGGTTGGAGGCGATGGAGGTCGCCGTGGTCGTGACGACACCCTGCATGCCGTTGATGTCGTTGGTGAGCCGGGACTGGACCTCGCCGGCGCGCGTGCGGGTGAAGAACCCGAGCGACTGCTGCTGGAGGTGGGCGAAGAGGTCGGTGCGCAGGCGGTGCATGACCCGCTGCCCCACGCCCGTGGACATCCAGGTCTGCACCACGCCGAGGACCTGGGTCGTCGCGGCGACGGCGAGCATGGCGCCCACGGCGAGCAGCAGCAGGCGCACGTCCTGCTGCGGGATGGCCACGTCGACGACCTCGCGCACGAGGAAGGGCTGGGCCATGGAGACGGCGGAGGTGAGGACGATGATCGCGGTGACGATGCCGATGGGGCGGCCGAAGCCGCGGAAGAGCGCGGTGACGCGGCGCAGCGGGACGGGAGCCAGCTCCAGCTGCGCGAGATCCTGCGGGTCGACCTTCATGGGAGCGCTGCCCCCGCGCCCGCCACCGAAGCCCTTGCCGCCGGGGAGACGGGACTGCGCGTCCCTGGGGGTGTCGATGGTGGTGGGAACCGTCATGGGCTCCTTCCCTTCTGTCGAAGTCATTAGTGAGGTTAACTCACAATGAGCCAAACAGAAGAAGTGCAGCTAGCATTCCCGTATGCCGTCCGCCCCCTCGACCGAGCCGTCCGACCCCCCTCTCGGGGAGCTCGTCATGCAGGTGGCCCGGGGCCTGCGACGCTGGTTCGCGACGACGCTGGAGCCGTGGGGCCTGACGCCGCACGAGTCCCGGGCGCTGCGCGTCATCGGACAGCACGAGCCCACCCGGCCGGGCGTGGTGGCGCAGCACCTGCGCATCGCCCCGCGGTCGGTGACCGACGTGGTCGACGCGTTGGAGGAACGCGGGCTGGTGGCACGAGCGCCCGACCCGAGCGACCGCCGCGCGACCAGTGTGTCCCTCACGGCACGGGGCCGCACGGTGCTCGACGAGCTCGACGCGGCCCGTCGCGCCGACCACGAGAGCTACTTCGCGGACCTCAGCGAGCGCGACCGCGAAGCGCTGGCGCGGATCCTCGGGCGCCTCGTCGACGACCGCTGACCGGACGTCGGCGCGTCCCGGGGTCAGGGCCGGGTCGCGAGGATCCCGTCCTCGTCGGCCCAGAGCGTCTGCCCGGGGACGAAGTCCACGCCGCCGAACGACACGGTGACGTCACGGTCGCCGACGCCGTCCTTGGCGCTCTTGCGGGGGTTGGACCCGAGGGCGAGGGCCCCGAGGGGGAGCTCGCGGATGGCGGCCACGTCGCGCACCGCGCCGAGGATGACGACACCGGCCCAGCCGTGCTCGACCGCCGACGCCGCGATGAGGTCACCCATGAGCGCGGACTCCAGGGAGGCGCCTCCGTCGACGACGAGGACCTTGCCCTCGCCCGGCTCGGCGAGCGCCGCCTTGACCAGCGCGTTGTCGCGGTGGCACCGCACGGTGCTGATGGTGCCGGAGAAGGAGGACCGGCCACCGTAGTGGCGCAGCTGCACCGAGCAGGACTGGAGCGCGTCGCCGTGCTCGTCGTAGAGGTCGGCCGTGGCCGGTGAGGTCTCGCTCACGCCCGGCTCTCCTTCACCGCGAGGACCTGGCACGTCGCGTCCAAGAGGATCCGCTGGGCGGCCGAGCCGAGGAGGAGCTTGCCCACCGGCGAGCGGTGGCGCAGGCCGATGACGATGACCGACGCGCCGTCGGACTCCGCCACGTCGAGGATCACCTGGGCGGCGTCGCCGCCCTCCTCGACCCGGCGGACCTCGAACTCCAGCCCGAGGTCCTCGAGGTCGCGGCGCACGAGGTCCAGCTGCTCGTTGCCCGCGCGGCGTGCGTCGACGAGGACGTCGTCACGCGACATGTTGACGACGAGCAGCGGCTCGTCACGACGACGGGCCTCCGCGACGGCCGCGGTCAGCGCCGCCTCTCCGAGCGGGTTGGGGACGAACCCCACGAGCACGGTCATGTCAGGCCTCCGATGAGTTCATGCTGTAGCCGGCCCTGGCGTTCGCCAGGTCGTCGGGTCCTCGGTCGTCGGGACCGCGCCCACCTGTGCCGCTGCCGCCACGGCGCCGGCGGACCAGGCTGACGAGCGGCCAGACCAAGGCGAGGACGATGAGGACGTAGCAGACCCAGGCCACCGGTCCGCCGACGAGCCCGTCGAGCTCACCGCCGGTGAGCTGGAGCGAACGGCGACCCTGGCGCTCGACGAGCGGGCCGAGGATGACTCCCACGATGAGCGGCAGGACGGGGAGCCCGAAGCGCCGCATCGCGAAGCCGAGCAGACCCAGCACGAGCAGCAGCCACAGGTCGAACGGCTGCGAGTTGACGGCATACGCACCCATGGAGGCGAAGAAGAGGATGCCGGCATACAGGTAGGGACGCGGGATCTGGAGCAGCTTGGCCCAGGCCGGGGCGAGCGGCAGGTTGAGCAGCAGGAGCATCGTGTTGCCGACGAACAGGCTGGCGATGAGCGCCCAGACGAGCTCGGGCTCCTTGTTGAGGAGCAGCGGACCCGGCTCGATCCCCCAGCCCTGCAGCGCCGCGAGCATGATCGCCGCGGTGGCGTTGGTGGGCAGGCCGAGGGCGAGCAGGGGCACCATGGTCCCGGCGGCCGAGGCGTTGTTGGCCGCCTCCGGACCCGCGACGCCCTCGATCGCGCCGTGGCCGAACTCCTCGGGGTGCTTGGAGAGCTTCTTCTCGGCCGTGTAGGACAGCAGCGTCGGGATCTCCGCGCCACCGGCGGGGAGGGCGCCGAACGGGAACCCGAGGGCGGCGCCACGCAGCCAGGGCTTCCAGGAGCGGGACCAGTCCTTGCGGCCCATCCACGGACGCCCGACGGGGATGACCTCACCGGCCTTGCGACGGAGGTGGGCGGCGACCCAGAGCGCCTCGCCGACGGCGAAGATGCCGACCGCGACGACGACGATGTCGATGCCGTCGGCGAGCTGCGGGAGCCCGCCGGTGAGCCGCTGCTGGCCGGTGACGAAGTCGATGCCGACGACGCCGATGGTGAGGCCGAGCAGCAGCGAGGTCAGGCCGCGGATGCGCGAGGCGCCGAGGACGGCGGTGACCCCGGTGAAGGTGAGCAGGATGATCGCGAGGTACTCGGGGGCGCCGAGGCTCACCGCGAACTTCACGACCGGCGGCATGAGGAAGACGATGCCGAGCGTGCCGAGCGTGCCCGCGACGAACGAGCCGATGGCCGAGGTCGCGAGCGCCTGGGCGGCCCGGCCGGACTTGGCCATCTTGTTGCCCTCGATGGCCGTGACGACCGACGAGGACTCCCCCGGGGTGTTGAGCAGGATCGAGGTGGTCGACCCGCCGTACATGCCCCCGTAGAGGATGCCCGCGAAGAGGATGAGGCCCTGGATCGGCTCCAGGCCGTAGGTGATCGGCAGCAGCAGGGCCACGGTCATGGCCGGCCCGATGCCGGGCAGGACCCCGACGGCGGTGCCGACGGTGACGCCGAGCAGGGCGATGAGGAGGTTGATCGGCGACAGGACGTCGCCGAAGCCACCGAGGAGGCTGGTGATGTTGTCCATCAGAGGATTCCCTGGAGGATGCCGGCTGGCAGGTTGACGCCGAGGCCGATCGCGAAGGCGTAGAAGGTGATGAGGGAGAGGACCGCCCCGATCGCCAGGCCACGGACGTGGTGCCGGTTGCCCAGCGCGAAGGCGCAGCCCTCGAAGAGCAGCGCCCCGCTGATCACCCAGCCGAGGGGCTCGATGAGCAGGGCGTTGACGCCGAAGGCGGCGATGAGCAGGCCGATGGTGCGCCAGTCGACCGGGGTGGAGAGGTCGATGTCCTCACCCTCCTCGGCGTCGCCGGTGCCGCCCTTCCAGACGTCCACGGCATAGAAGACGGAGACGATGATGAGCAGCACCCCGAGCAGGATGGGCATCGGCTTGGGACCCAGCGGGTCGTTGCTCGTCGCGACGTCCGCGATGCCGCTCGCGTCGAACAGCACGTAGGCGCCGAGCAGCGCGAGCGCAGCGCACAGGGCGTACTGCGCCGGGTCCTTGGCCTGCCGACCCTCGCCGGCCGGAGCGACGGCCGAGGCCGTCGCTCCGTTCCCGACGCGGATCTCGGGGTGCTGCTCGCTCATGCCAGGCCCAGGGACTTCAGGAGCTCGGCGACCGAGGCGTCCTGGTCCTTGAGGAAGGTGCCGAACTCGTCACCGGTGGCGAAGGCGTCGGTCCAGCCGCGCTTGGTCAGCTCGGCCTTCCAGCCCTCCGACTCGTGCATCTTGGTGAGGGCGTCGACCCAGACCTGCTTGTCCTCGTCGGTGATGCCGGGAGGAGCCACGACACCGCGCCAGTTGGTGAAGACGAGGTCGATGCCCTGGTCCTTGAGGGTCTTGACGTCCTTGAGCGCCTCGATCGGCTTCTCGCTGGTGACCGCGAGGACGCGGACCTCGCCGGCCTCGACCTGGTCGAGGAACTCGCCGAAGCCGCTGGCCCCGAACGCGATCTTGTTGCCGAGCAGCGCGGGGAGGAGCTCGCCGCCACCGTCGTAGGACACGAAGCTGACCTGCTTGGGGTCGATGCCGACCGCCTTGGCGAGCTGCATCGGGAGCAGGTGGTCGGGACCGCCCGGGGAGGAGCCGCCACCGACGGCGAGCTTCTTCGGGTCGGCCTTCCAGGCGTCGACGAGCTGGTTGATGTCCTGGTAGGGCGAATCCTTGGGCACGACGATGGCGCCGGCCTCCTCGATGAGCTTGGCGATCGGGGTGGTGTCACCGAGCGTGGCCTGCGACTTCTGGGTGTATGCCGCACCCACGACGCCCAGGCCCATCTGCATCGCGAGCTTGCCGTTGCCCTTCTCGTTGACGATCCGCTGGAGACCGACGGTGCCGCCGGCGCCCGGCAGGTTGAACACCTGGACCGAGCCGGTGACCTTGGAGTCCTCGAGCACCTTGGCTGCGGTACGCGCGGTGGTGTCGTAGCCGCCGCCCGGGGCGTTGGGGACCATGATCTGCAGGCCGGTGGCCGGCTTGCTGTCGGCGCTGCTGGCGCCGGAGGAGCCGGTGTCGGCGTCCTTCTCGGCGGTCGCGCCACAGGCGCTGAGGAGGATGGAGGCCACGGCTGCGGCGGCAACCAGACCGGGGATACGAGTTCTCATCGGTGGGGCCTCTTTCGCGGGGGGAGGGGAGAGCGAGAGAATCGTCTCCCCCGGCGATGCGGTCTGTCGCCCTTCTGTCGGCAGTGAAGGTTGAGTTCATAGTGGTCATGCGTGCCCTGCGCCATCGGACCCTCGCGGGGCAGCTCCTCTTCCTCCAGCTGGGCATCATCCTGCTGGTCCTCGTCAGCGTGGGCGGGGTCTCGCTGGCCCAGTCGCAGGCCACCTTCGAGCGGGTCGAGGGGCGCCGCGTGTCGGCGCTGGCGGAGCTCACCGCCGCCAACCCGCTCGTGCGCTCGAACCTCCAGGTCCCCGAGGAGCGCACCGGCCTGGCGACCCTGGCGCTGCAGACGGTCACCCAGTCGAGCGTCACCTCGGTCACCATCGCCGACGAGGACGAGAACGTGCGGGTCTCCACCGACCCGCTCCAGGAGACCCGCCCGATGCCGCTGGGCACGACGAACGTCGACACCGGGGCGAGCTGGTCGGGGACGATGACGATCGGCGACAGGCGGTTCCTCGTCAGCCAGGTCCCGGTGCTCAGCCTCGACGCGGACCGCGTCGGGGAGCACCTCGGGACGGTGATGATCGCCGAGGCGTTCCCTTCCGTGTGGGAGCGCCTGCGCGGCGCCTCGTCCTATCTCCTCACCTACCTCGGCATCGCCCTCGCGCTCGGGGTCGCGGGCTCGTGGCTGCTCGCCCGCCGGATCAAGCGCCAGACCCTCGGCCTCGAGCCGCGTGAGATCACCGGCCTTGCCGAGCACCGCGAGGCCCTGCTGCACGGCATAGCCGAGGGCGTCGTCGCCCTCGACCCGCAGCAGCGGATCACCCTCGTCAACGACGTGGCACGACGCCTGCTCGACCTGCCCGAGCACGCGATCGGCATGAGCCTCAGGGACCTCCGCGTCGAGGGGAGGCTGCTGGAGGTCCTCACCGGCGACGACAGCGGTCGGCGCGCGGGTGACGAGGACCGCGACGGCATGGAGGACCTGCCCCGCGACGACGTCGTCATCCGCCGCGGCCGGGTCCTCGTCATGAACCGGATGCGCGTCGTCCGCGACGGGCGGCACCTGGGCACGGTCACCACCCTGCGCGACCGCACGGCGCTGGCCGCCCTGGAGCGCGAGCTCGGGTCGTTCCGCAGCACGGCCCAGCTGCTCCGCGCCCAGACCCACGAGTTCGCCAACCAGCTGCACACCATCAGCGGCCTCATCCAGATCGGCGAGTACGACGAGGTGGTGCGCTTCGTCGACGCGGTGACCGAGCGCCGGCACTCGCTCGACCTCCTCGTCAACAGCCGCGTCCAGGACCCCGCCGTGGCGGCGCTGCTCATGGCCAAGGCGTCCATCGCGTCCGAGCGACGCGTCGAGCTGCGCATCTCGGAGGAGACCTCGCTCGGCCGCCTCCAGCCCGAGGACTCGGTCGACGTCGCCACGGTCGTCGGCAACCTCGTCGACAACGCGCTCGACGCCGTGAGCGGCGGGCAGCCCGGCCAGTGGGTCTCGGTCGAGATCCGGCACGACGCCGCGAGCGTCGAGATCGCCGTCTCCGACTCCGGTCCGGGCGTCTCCCCCGAGGTCGCCGCGGAAGTCTTCACCCACGGCTTCACGACGAAGGCCGCCACCAGCGGTGAGCGCGGCATCGGTCTCGCGCTCACCCGCCTCGTGTGCCAGCGGCGCGGCGGTGAGGTCCAGGTGGGCAGCGCGCAGGAGGGTGGGGCCATGTTCACGGCCCGCCTCGGCATCGCTCCGGTCGTGGAGCCGGTCCGATGATCAGGGCGCTCGTCGTCGACGACGACTTCATGGTCGCCCGGGTGCACCACGGCTTCGTCACGCGCACGCCCGGCTTCGAGGTGGTGGGGGTCGCGCACACCGGCTCGGACGCCCTGACGATGGTCGAGGAGCTGCGACCCGACCTGGTGCTGCTCGACCTCTACCTGCCCGATCTCTTCGGGTTGGACGTCCTCGCGCGACTGCGCACCGACGGCGCGGAGTGCGACGTCATCGTCATCACCGCCGCGACCGAGGTCGACGCCGTGCGTGGCGCCCGCCGGCAGGGGGTCGTCGACTACGTCCTCAAGCCGTTCGGCTTCGAGGACCTCCGTGAACGGCTCGAACGGTATGCCGCGCAGCACGAGGTCTTCGCCGCGGACGACCTGCGTGGCCAGCAGGACATCGACCGGGTCCTGTGGCCCCGTGGACCCGGCGGAGCCGCCGACCTGCCCAAGGGAATGAGTGCCGAGACGGCGGGGCTGGTCGAGACGGCGCTGCGTGAGGCAGGAGGCACCCTCTCGGCGTCCGAGGCGGCCGCCCGCGTGGGCCTGAGCCGGGTCAGTGCCCGCCGCTACCTCGAGTACTTCTGCAGCGTCGGCCGGGCCGAGGTCTCGCTGCGCTACGGCAACGCCGGCCGCCCCGAACGCCGCTACCGCTGGGGTGCCTGACCCGGCTGCCACACTGGGCGACGTGGTCAATGTCCCGGGCGCGGCCCATGCCCTCGACGTGCTCGAGCTCCTCGCTCGCCGCGGCGAGCCCCTCCCCGCGGCCACCGTCGCACGGGAGCTCGGCCTCCCCCGCTCGAGCACCTACCACCTGCTCGGCGTTCTCCGGGACCGCGGCTACGTCTCCCACCTCGAGGGCGAGCGGCGCTACGGACTGGGCGTCGCGGCATACGAACTGGGATCGGCCTACGGACGCCAGGCACCGCTGCAGCGGATGGCGCGCGCCACTCTCAACCGGCTTGTCGACACGACCGCCCACAACGCCCACCTCGCCGTGCTCCACGGCCGCGACGTCCTCTACGTCATCGAGCAACGCGCACCCCGGGGGCCGGTGCTCGTCTCCGACGTCGGCATCCGGCTGCCGGCGACGCTCACGGCGACCGGCCTGGCGATGCTCGCGGCGCTGCCGGCGGGGCAGGTGCGGGCGATCTTCCCGCACGCCGAGTCCCTCGTGCAGCGCGACGGTCGCGGGCCGACCACGACGACGCAGCTGCGCAGCCTGCTCCAGTCGGTGCGCGCCCGGGGGTACGCCGTCGAGGACGGCCAGATCACGGCCGGCCTGAAGTCCGTGGCGGTGGCGGTCCTCGACCACAGCGGCCACCCGGTCGCCGCGGTGGCGGTGACGTTCCGGGTGGAGATCGTCGACGAGGGCGAGCCGGACCGGCTCGTGGCTGCCGTCCGCCAGGCCGCCGACGACGTGTCCGTCCGCCTGCACGGCCACGCGCGGCCCTCCCGCACCCGCTGACCCCCGACCTACCGAACCGTAGGAGGGGGAATTCCCCCTCCTACGGTGCGGTACGTGGCGCGAGAGCAGTCAGTCGCGGACCATCGGCGGGCGGTAGCCGGGGCGCCCGGCGAGCCCGGCCGACCGGACGGCGGCCCGGCCCACCGCCCGGCCTGCGCGCGCGAGGACACCGGGTGGCTCGGCGGAGATGCTCGGCGGCATGACGACGACCGGGCAGGCCGCCGCGTAGACGAGCCGCTGGGCGAACATCGGCGCACCGGTGAAGGTCCGCGGCGCGTCGACGACGAGCAGGTCCGCGCCGTCGGCCGCCGCGAGCAGGACCTTGCGCTTGCCGCCGCGGACGCACTGGAGCTCCGCCCCGTGGTCGGGGCCCAGCACGTGCGCCACGTCGGCAGCGAGCGCTGCCCGTTCGGCCCGGTCGACGTCGCTCTCGTCGGTCACCCGCGCCGCAGCCGCACCGGAGGTCGTCCCCGGTGGCCCGGTGAGACGCCAGGACCGGACCGCGACGAGGCGCCCGTTGTTCTGCGCCGCCTGAGCGGCACCCCAGGCCAACGCCTTCGGCGACTTGGACGTCGCGCTGACGCCGACGACGACCGTGTACGGCTGAAGCTCTCGCTCGTCGTCGGGGTTGCTCTGCTGCTGCTCCGTCATGGCGACCTCCTCAGACCGGGAGCTTGATGGTCTCGTTGCCGTGCTCGTCGAAGCTGCTCAACGGTGGCGCGATCTCCTCGAGGGACTTGCCCTCGGCGTCGACGCCCCACACCGCCGCGACGGCGGCGCCGATGAGCATGATCCCGGAGGCGATGAGGTAGCCCCAGAACATCGGGGTCCGGTCCTCGCCCTCGCCGATGAGCCAGCCGTAGAAGACCGGGCCGATGGCGCCGAAGATCTGCGCCGTGGCGAAGAAGTACGAGATCGCCTGGCCACGCGCCTCGAGCGGGAAGATCTCCGACACGGTCAGGTAGCCCGCGGAGGCACCGGCCGAGGCGAAGAAGAACGCCACGCACCAGAACGCCGTGTGCGTCGTCGCGGTCAGGGCGTCGGCCTGGAAGAAAAAGGCCGAGACGGCCAGCACGATCGCCGCGAAGGCGTAGCACCCACCGATCATCTTGCGCCGGCCGACCGTGTCGAAGAACGGGCCGAGGAGGAGCGGGCCGAGCAGGTTGCCGAGGGCGAACGGGAAGAAGTAGATCGCCGCGCCCGAGGCGTCCAGGTCGTAGAAGTTCTGCAGCACCAGGGAGTACGTGAAGAAGATGGCGTTGTAGAGGAAGCTCTGCGTGATCATCAGCGTCGCGCCGAGCACCGTCCGCTTGGGATAGAGCGTGAAGAACACGTAGGCCAGCTGCCGGGGGGTCAGACCCTCACGCGGCTTGAGCCACACGCCGTCCTTCTCCTCGTCGAGCTTCGGGAGCGTCTTGCCGGCGGCCTGCACCTCCTGCTCCACCCGGGAGACGATCCGCTCGGCCTCCTCGTGGTGTCCGTGCGTGACCATCCAACGCGGGCTCTCGGGGATGTGGCGGCGCAGGTAGATGATCGCCAGACCGAGGATGGGACCGATGAGGAAGGCGATGCGCCACCCGATGTTCTCGTCGAACCGCTCGGTGTCGAGCAGGAAGAGGCTGGCGAAGGCACCGATGCCGGCACCGAACCAGTAGGTGCCGTTGATGGCCAGGTCGACCCGGCCACGGAAGCGACCGGGCATGAGCTCGTCGATCGCCGAGTTCACCGCGGAGTACTCGCCACCGATGCCCATGCCGGCGACGAAGCGCAGCACGAGGAAGACCCACATGTTCGGTGAGAACGCGGCCAGCCCGGAGGCCACGAGGTAGAGGACGAGCGTCAGGGTGAAGAGCTTCTTGCGGCCCAGGGTGTCGGTCATTCGCCCGAACAGCAGCGCGCCGACGACCTCACCGAGGAGGTACACCGAGCCCGCGAGGCCGATGTCGGCGGCGCTCATGTCGAGGGACTTCTCGAACCCACCCGCGGCGACGATCTGGATCTCGAGGCCGTCGAGGACCCAGGCGGTGCCGAGCCCGAAGATCACCATCCAGTGGAAGCGGCCCCACGGCATGTCGTGCATGCGGGCCGGAATCAGACTTCTGACCGGTTTCTCTGCCTTCTGGGTTGCTGCCTCTGCCGTGGACATGCGACCTCCCCGTGTGACGTGACGGGCCGACCCTCCGTCGACCGGATGTCACGCTACGACGCACGGCCCTGACCTGCAGGTTCTGGAGCCAAGGCAATCTTTCCGTCGGGCGGCGTCAGTCGCGCAGCGGGTGGGCCAGCTCGTCCGCCGGCAGCCGCGCCCACAGGATCGCGACCACCGCGAGAACCGTCGGGACGAGACCGGCGATGAGGAAGGTCGGTCGCAGGCCGATGACGTCCGACACCGGACCGGCGACCGCCATCGAGACCGGCATGAGGCTGATCGAGACGAAGAAGTCCAGGCTCGACACCCGTCCCATGAGGGGCGGCGGGACGCGACGCTGCAGGAGCGTCCCCCAGATCACCGTCGGCGCCGAGAAGCAGGCGCCGAGGACGAAGGCACCGCCGACGACGACCCAGAGCTGGCCGGCATACCCGATGACGGCGAGCGGCACGGTGCCGACGCCCCACATGAGGTTCATCCACGTGAGGTAGCGGCGCGGCATGCGCAGCGAGGCCATGACGAGGGAGCCGGCGGCCCCGCCGAGACCGAACGCCGCGAGCACCCACGCGTGCTCGCGAGGGCCTCCGCCGAGGCGGTCCTTGATGAGGAAGGGCAGCAGCACCTCGAGCGGGCCGATGACGACGAGCACCATGAGGCTCGCGAAGAGCAGCGTCGCGAGCAGCCACGGGGTCCGCACCATGTAGCCGAACCCCTCCCGCATGTCGGTCGCCGCCGAGCGGATCGGGTGGAGGGCGTGGTGGTCGTCGAGCTGGCGGCGCAACGGGGTCTCCGGCACCGCGACCAGGGCGAGCAGCCCGAGCAGCACCGACCCGGCGGCGAGGCTCACCGCGAAGCCCGGGCTGGCTGCGGCGACCGCCGCACCGGCCACGGCCGGCCCGATGGCCTGACCGATCGTCGGGCGCACGACACCCTCGAAGCCGTTGACCGCCATGAGGTCACGCTCGTCGACCAGCGCCGGCAGCCACGCGGTGTAGGCGGGGTAGTAGAACGCCAGCGCGGACCCGTTGACGAACCCGATGACGGCCAGCATCCACAGCGCGGTCACCCCGCTGAGCGACAACGTCGCCGCCGTCGCCATGCAGGCCAGCTCGATCCCGGCGACCGTGAGGAGGATCCGCTTCTGCGGGATGCGGTCGGCCGCGACACCGGCGAGCAGCGCCGGGAGGATGACGCCGAGCGCCGTCGAGGTCGCGACGACGCTGAGCTGCGAGGCCCCTCCCCCGATGCGCACGACCTCCCACACGAGGGCTACTGCCCAGAGGCCGCTCGCGAACGTCGTGAAGACCAGCGCGATCGCGAGCCGCCGGTACGCCGCGCCACGGAAGGGTGTCAGGGCGCGCGGCAGCTGCCGTTCGGTCAGGTCGGTCACCCGACCAGCGTCCCCCCGGGACCGACACGGCGCCACCGGTTTCTGGCGTCCGGCGCCGCTTCCATTCGTCGAGATCGGGCGACACGCGGGTCCGAGGCCGGGGGCCTCGGCGTGTCACCCGATCTCGACGGGCGGAGCAACGGGGTCGAGCACGCAGCCTCAGACGCCGATGCGCTCCCACGGGCCCCAGATCGCGAACGACATGCCGCGCGAGGCCTGGATGTTGACGAAGAGCGTCGAGCCGTCCGGGCTGAACGTCGACCCGGCGAACTCGTCGCCGAAGCGCGGGGCGCCCGTGGGTGAGCCGCCGACGGTGAGCCGGTTGAGGGCGATGTCCCACAGCTGGCCACCACGGCTCAGGCCGCGCAGGTAGTTGTCGCCGGTGCTGTCCTCGCAGACGACGAGGGTGCCCCGCTCGCTCACGGTGATGTTGTCGGGCAGGTCGAACGTCTCCTTGCCCGGCGACTGGTAGACGAGGCGCAGCTTCTCGGACCGCGGGTCGTAGGCCCACACCTGGCCGAAGCCGTTGCCGTAGCCGTTGATCAGCTCGTCCCCGGTCTCGGCCGGGCCGCCACCCTGGGTGGAGGTGAAGTAGACGACGCCGTTGTCGTAGACCTGACCCTCGAGTCGGGAGAACCCGGCCGCTCCCCTGTCCCGGCCCTGCTTGCCGACGTACTGCAGCGCCGTGTCGTTGGGCGTCGGCGCCGCTTGGCCGGGGGTGTAGGGGAACTCGGGGTCCGGGTCGTCGATGTCGACCCACTCGACGGAGTAGACGGCACCCTTGGGCTGGTGGGCCTCGAGGTGGGCGTTGGGACGGCCCTTGACGGCGAGCATCTGGAGCGTGCCCTCGTTGTCGAGGCTCCCGGACTCCATCGGGTTGGTCCCGGGCGTGTAGCGGTAGAAGCCCGAGGGGAACGCGAAGTTGTCCTCGGTGAGGTAGAGGCGACCCTCGCGCGGGTCGAAGGAGACCGCCTCGTGCGGGAAGCGGCCCGCCCGCGTGATCGGCTCGCCGTTCGAGCGCCCGTCGACCGGGACCTCGAAGATATAGCCGTGCGGCTTGGTGAGCGGGACGTTCGAGGTGCCCGTGAAGTCGGGTCCGACGTCGGGTCCGTTGACGGTCTCCTCGCAGGTGACCCAGGCGCCCCAGGGCATCTGGCCACCGGAGCAGTTCATCATCGTGCCGTTGAGCGCGGTGTAGGAGTGGGCGACCTGGCCCTCCTCGCTCACGTCGACGTGGGTGCAGCCGCCGCCGGCGCGGGGGTCGTACGTGTGGTCGCCGAGGGGACCGAACTGCGCGGCCACCGGGTTGTTGACCTCGTGGTTGCGGATGAGGGTGACGGTGCCGCCGGGTCCCTCGAACGCGCCCATGCCGTCGTGGCGACCCGGAAGGACGGTGCCGTCGTCGAGGGTCACCGGTGTCTCGGTGTCGTGGAAGGACCGGTAGGAGAAGCCCTCCGGCAGGTGCAGCCGCACCTTGCCGTCGCGCTGGTCCGCGATGGGGCGCAGCGCGCGGAAGGCCGGCGCGCCCAGTGCTCCGGCCGGTCCGGCCACGAGCCCCTGGAAGGGTCCGCCGAGGGCGGCCGTGCCAGCGGCGACGGCGGCACCCTTGAGGACGGTGCGTCTTTCAACTGCCATGTCTGTTCGACTCCTTTGTCGTGGGGGGTCGGTCCAACGTATGCGGCCGCACCGACCGTCGACAATGGTTCCGTGACTGCTTCCGCGACCGTCCTCGTCCTGGCCGGCGGTTCGTCACGCCGGTTCGGCTCCGACAAGCTCGCCGCCGACCTGGGTGGCAGGTCGGTGCTCGACCACTGCCTGGCCGGTATGCCGCCCGCCTGGCCGCTCGTGGTCGTCGGCCCCTCGCGTGCCGTCCCCGTCCCTGCGAGGTTCGTCCGGGAGTCGCCGGCGGGCGGCGGACCGCTCGCCGGGGTCGCGGCCGGGCTGGCCGTCGTGGACACCGACGTCGTCTGTCTCGCCCCCGGGGACACGCCGAGGGCAGGTGAGGTGCTGCCCCTGCTCGTGGCCGCGCTGTCAGCCGACTCGACCGTTTCGGCGGCGGTGCTCAACGACGGCGAGGGACGGGCCAACCCGCTGCTCGCCGCCTACCGCACCCACGCGCTGAGGGACGCGATGCCCGCGGATCCCTCGGGTCGGGCCGCACGCACCCTGCTCGCGCTTCCCCACCGGCTGGTGAAGGCGTCCTTCGCGGTGCGCGACATCGACACCCGGGACGACCTCACCGTCGCCCGTCGTACGTTGGGGCCATGAAGGCGATCACCATCCCGACGCCGGGCGGCCCCGAGGCCCTCGTGCTCAGCGACGTCGAGACCCCGGAGCCGGGGCCCGGCGAGGTGCGCATCCGCGTGGCGGCCGCCGGCGTGAACCGGGCCGACGTCATGCAGCGGATGGGCCACTACAACCCGCCGCCGGGGATGACCGAGATCCCGGGGCTCGAGGTGTCCGGTGTCGTCGACGCGGTCGGCGTCGACGTGGGCGAGTGGGTCGTCGGCGACGAGGTCTGCGCGCTGCTCGTCGGCGGCGGCTACGCCGAGCAGGTCGTCGTGCCGGCGGGCCAGGTGCTTCCCGTCCCTGCCGGCATCGGCCTCGTCGAGGCGGCCGCCCTGCCCGAGGTCGCCTGCACCGTCTGGTCCAACGTCTTCCTCACCGCCAACCTCCAGCCCGGTGAGACCTTCCTCGTGCACGGCGGGTCGTCGGGCATCGGCACCATGGCGATCCAGCTGGCGCGCGAGGTGGGGGCCCGGGTCGCGGTGACCGCCGGATCGCAGGAGAAGCTCGACGCCTGTCGCGAGCTGGGCGCCGAGGTGCTCGTCAACTACCGCGAGCAGGATTTCGTGGAGGAGATTCGCACCGCGACCGACGGCCACGGCGCCGACGTCATCCTCGACAACATGGGTGCCAAGTACCTTCCCCGCAACGTCGACACCCTCGCCACCGCCGGACGCCTCGTCATCATCGGGCTGCAGGGAGGCGTCAAGGGCGAGCTCGACATCAACATGCTCCTGCGCAAGCGCGGCGCCGTCATCGCCACCTCGCTGCGCGCCCGGCCGCTCGCCGAGAAGGCGACCATCGTCGCCGCGGTCCGTGAGCACGTGTGGCCCCTCGTCGCCGACGGCCGCGTCCGGCCGGTCATCTCCTCGCGCCACCCCCTCTCCGACGCGAGCGCGGCACACGCCGAGATGGAGGCCAGCGGGCACATCGGCAAGATCCTGCTGCTGCCCCGCTGACCGACGCACGACGCGGACGGAAGTCCGCTTGCCAGACGGCCGAATACTCGGTATACATGTCCAGCACGAGCACGGCATACCGGGTATGTCTCCGGATCAGGGGCTGGCGGACACCCCGGTGTGCCGGTTCGGCACCGCACACGGGACGCAGGGGTTCCCGTGTCGAACCAAGGAGATCCCATGTCGGTCAAGCAGGGGCTGATGGCCCTCCTCGCGGAAGGGCCCATGTACGGGGCACAGCTGCGGGCGGAGTTCGAGCAGCGCACCGGCGGCACCTGGCCGCTCAACGTCGGGCAGGTGTACACGACCCTCGCGCGGCTGGAACGTGACGGCCTCGTCGAGGCCACCGGCGAGGCCGACGCCGAGGGCCGGATCTCCTACCGCCTCACCGACGCGGGGGTGACCGAGGTCGGGACCTGGTGGAGCACACCGGTCGACCGTGACAGCACACCCCGTGACGAGCTGACCATCAAGCTCGCGCTGGCGGTGACCGTGCCCGGAGTCGACGTGCAGGCCGTCGCGCAGACGCAGCGGACCGCGACACTCAAGCACCTGCACGACCTCACCCGGCTCAAGCAGGACGTCATGCGGCGCCAGCGCGACGTCGACCCGGGCGCGCACGGGGAGGAGGGGGTCAACCACGACCTCGCCTGGCTGCTCGTCCTCGAGAACCTCATCTTCACGGCCGAGGCCGAGGTGCGCTGGCTCGACCACGTCGAGACCCGGCTCCACCGGGAGTCGCTGCGCCCTTTTCGCCGTTCGGGCGGCGCGGGCTCCGGGGAGGCCGCCGCGACGGCGGCTCAGGACACGACATCCCGGCGTGAGCAGCAGACGGAGGCGCGGCGATGACCACTCCCAGCCTGCTGCTCGACGACGTCACGCGGGTGCACGGCACCGGTGACACGGCCGTTCGTGCCCTCGACGGCGTCATGCTCGAGGTGATGCCCGGCGAGCTCGTCGCCGTCATGGGGCCGAGCGGGTCCGGCAAGTCCACGCTGCTCAACCTCGCCGGAGGCCTCGACCGCGCCACGGGCGGACGGGTCGTCATCGAGGGCGAGGACCTCACGACGATGAGCGCCAAGGGCATCGCCCAGCTGCGCCGTCGTCGGGTCGGCTTCGTCTTCCAGGACTACAACCTCATCCCCAGCCTCACGGCGGCCGAGAACGTCGCCCTGCCGCTGGAGCTCGACGGTGAGCGGGTGAGCCAGGCCCGGCGCCATGCCCGGCAGGCGCTCGACCTCATGGGGTTGCGTGAGCTCTCCGACCGCTTCCCCGACCAGATGTCCGGCGGCCAGCAGCAGCGCGTGGCCATCGCCCGCGCTCTGGTCGGCACGCGCCGCCTGGTCCTCGCCGACGAGCCGACCGGCGCCCTCGACAGCCACACCGGCGAGGACGTCCTGCGGGTCCTGCGCGAGCGCTGCGACGCCGGGGTCGCAGGGCTGCTCGTCACCCACGAGGCCAGGCACGCCGCCTGGGCCGACCGCGTCGTGTTCCTGCGTGACGGCGTCGTCGTCGACTCCACCGGGCGTGCGAGCTCCGCCGAGGACCTGCTCGACTCCACCGGCGCGCGCCGATGACGACCCTGGCCCGTCAGGGGGCTTCCACGGGGTCGCAGCACTCCGACACCCCCGACCACTCGACCGCCGGCTCGGGATGGCGCCGGTTCAGCGGCAGCTGGGGGGTGGCCCTGCGGATGGCCCGCCGCGACGTGCGCCGCCACCGTGGCCGCAGCGCGCTCATCGTCGTCATGGTGGCGCTGCCCACGACGCTCCTGGTGCTCGCCCTGACCGGCGCCGCGACGAGCCAGATCGAGGGTCCCGAGCAGATCCCCTACCGGATGGGCAACGGCGTCGCGGCCCTGGACTACCCGCAGCCACAGGCGGCCGAGCAGTCCTTCGACGCCTCCGCGGGGATCAGCTCGACCGGCGCCGCCCGGGCGATCCCGGGCTGGGTCGAGGGCGGGTCCCCGTTCGACAACGCACCGGCGGTCAGCTCCCTGACGGGTGCCACCGCCGTGGCCTACGCAGAGGAGTCGGTCACGACGCGCCGCAACGAGCGACGGCTGACCCTGCAGTCGCTGGCGCTCGACGCCAGAGAAGGCCTCACGGGGAAGGTGAGCCTGACGTCCGGCCGGCTGCCCGAGCGCTTCGGCGAGATCCTCGTCTCCGACACCGGCCAACGGCGCGGTCTTCCGACCAGCGGCGCCCTGGACCTTCGCGCGGGGGACGTCGACCACGAGGTGACCGTCGTGGGCACCGTCACGGTGCTGTCACAGCACGGCGGCATGTTCACCGACGTCGTCACTCCGCTGCCGTTCCTGCCGGGCCAGCCGAGCGGGGGCTGGATCCTGCTCGACGACGAGCCCGTCTCCTGGGCGGACGTCCTCGACCTCAACCGCTACGGCTTCCTCGTGTGGTCCGCAGACGTGCTGCGCAACCCGCCACCCATCACCGAGCTGTCGGCCGACCAGCAGATGATGATGGAGTTCAACCGTGGCCGGATGGGGACGTTCGTCGCCATCGGGGGGGCGCTGCTCCTCGTCATCACCACCCTGCTCGTCGGTCCGGCGTTCGCCGTCAGCGCGGCACGCCAACGGCGCACCCTGGCCCTTGCCGCGAGCAACGGGGCGACGACCGCACAGCTCCGGCACACGGTCCTGGCCCAGGCACTCGTCCTCGGGGTCATCGCGGCGCTCGCGGGGGCGGTCCTCGGAGTGGCGGTCGCCTGGGGCCTCACCCGCCAGAGTCACACCGCCGACGTCCTCGGGATCACCGGGCCGTTCGACGTCCCCGTCGGGCCCGTCGCCGCCGTGACCACGGCGGCGATGCTGAGCGCCGTCATCGCCGCGCTCCTGCCGGCCCGACGGCTGGGACGCCTCGACATCGTCGGTGTCATGAAGGGGCAGAGCGTCTCACCCCGTCCCAGCCGGGTCGTCTTCACCCTCGGTGCGGTCCTTGCGGGGATCGGCGGCTTCTCGGTGATCTCGTTGGCGTCGACCCAGGCCGCGACCAGCACTGACGGTGGAGAGGTGGCGACCGTGGCAGCCACCCTGGCGCTGGTCGTCGGAGCAGTCATGCTCTCGCCCCTCATCCTGGTCGGCCTCGCGCGCCTCAGCTCACACCTGCCTGTCCCGCTCCGCATGGCGACCCGTGACGCGGGGCGCCAGCGAGCACGCAGCGTGCCGGCCATCGCGGCGATCATGGCCGGCGTGGCCGTCCTCACGATGACCCTCATCGCGAGCGGGAGCGACGAGGAGCAGCGCGGCCGCGAGTACATCGCCCAGAACCTCGCCGGTGAGGCCATCGTCTCCAGCAGCGGCGCCATCATGGGCGCCGAAGAGGTCGCCCGCGTGACCGCCGGCTTTCGGGCGGTCCGACCGGGTCTGGTGGTCTCTGAGGTGGGTGACCTGGACAAGGGGGACGCGTGGATGTACTCGGCGAACCCGGTGATCCCGACCGAGCCCTATGACGTCCGTGTCGTCAACGTCGTGCCGCCCGGCTGCCTGCCGGAGCACACGGTCAACGACACGAGCTTCGATCCCACGCTCGAGCGGTCCTCGTCGCCGTGCCAGGTCCTGGGCACCCAGGGGATGGGCAACGCCCAGATGAGGTTCACGACTCCGGACGAGATCCGGCGGCGACTCACGAGCATCGGCCACGGAGCCGACGTCGACAGGGTGCTCGGGGGCGCCGTCGTCATCGGCCGCGCCCCCGACGCACCGAGCGTCGTCCGAGACGGTGCGGTCACCGTCATGACCGCGACCCAGATGGTCGACCCGACGGAGACGGGCATGGTCGACCCGACGCACGGGCTCGACGACGTTCGAACGACCGAGATCCCGGCGGTCGAGGTGGCGTTCGACCGTGCCACCGTCGGCGCGCTGCTGGGATCGGGGCTCCTCGCCACCATCGACACCGCCACCCGCAACGGGTGGTCCGTGAGGACGACCCACCTGACCGTGCATGATCCCGCCGGACCCATCTCGCAGGACCTGTCCGACCGGCTCGGCTTCGGCGCCGACGACGACACCCACCTCTACACCGAGCGTGGCTTCGTCTCCGACTACGCCACGATCATCGCCGTCCTGCTCGGCATCTTCACCCTGCTGCTCCTCGTGATCACGCTGACGTCGACAGCACTCACCCTCACGGAGCAGGAGAACGACCAGGCGACACTGGCGGCCCTGGGTTCGGGTCGAGGGACTCGGCGCGTCATGGCCGGGGCGCAGGCCTTCACGCTGTGCTTCATCGGGGCCGCCCTCGGGGTTGCCGTCGGGATCGTCCCCGGCGTCGCCCTCGCGCATCCGCTCACCGCGCAGTCGTTCGACCCGCTCACCGGAGCCTCCATCACCGGCGACCCTGTCCTCGTCTTCCCCTGGCTGGTCCTGCTCGGGTTCGCCGTCGCGGTACCGGTGATCGCAGCGGGGCTCGCCGCGGCCGGCATACGGAAGGCTCCGGACGCCACGCGACGCACGGCCTGACTGACAGACTGCCCGTATGCCGATCCCCCACGACCCCGCCGCGCGTCACCGTGCGATCGCCGGCACCTTCGCCGACCGCACGGCCGGGGTGACCGACTGGGACGTCCCCGCCCCGGTGGAGGGCTGGACGGCGCGCGACGTGGTGCGCCACCTCGTCGAGTGGTTCCCGGCGTTCCTGCGGTCCGGGGCGGGGATCGAGCTCCCGAGCGGTCCGTCGGTGGACGACGACCCGGTCGCGGCGTGGGAGGCGCGCACCCGTGGCGTGCAGGCGGTCCTCGACGACCCGGCCACGCAGACGGCGATGCTCGAGAACCGGCACATCGGGACGATCCCGCTGCCCGGTGCGATCGACCGGTTCTACACCTCCGACGTCTTCATGCACACGTGGGACCTCGCGCGGGCGACCGGCCAGCCGGACCGGCTCGACGCGGAGTTCGCGGGCCAGCTGTTCAGCGGCATGCAGGAGCACGACGAGATGCTGCGGGCCTCCGGCCAGTACGGCCCCCGGGTCGACGTGCCCGAGAGCGCCGACATCACCGACAGGCTCATGGGCTTCGTCGGTCGCGACCCGTCCTGGACCCCGCCCGCCTGACCCGGGAGGGCCCGGCTGGGGCAGGATGAGAAACATGAACGACCAGCCGCAGAGGACGCAGGACGAGCAGACCGACGACTCGCGCGAGGTGCACGGGACCGCGACCGTCGACGACGACCGCGTGGTCATCGTGACGCCGGGCGGGATGGGCGTCGCCGACCGCACGGAGGACGGCACGCAGAGCCAGAACCCGGCCGACCTCGTCGAGCAGCCGGCCAAGGTCATGCGGATCGGCTCGATGATCAAGCAGCTCCTCGAGGAGGTGCGGAACGCCCCGCTCGACGACAAGGGTCGCGTCCGCCTCGCCGACGTCCACGAGCGCTCCATCGCCGAGCTCAAGGACGGCCTGGCACCGGAGCTCGTGGAGGAGCTCGAGCGGATCGCCCTGCCGTTCAGCGACGACGCGCCCTCCGACGCCGAGCTCCGGGTCGCGCACGCCCAGCTCGTCGGGTGGCTCGAGGGTCTCTTCCACGGCATCCAGACCGCCCTCGTCGCCCAGCAGATGGCCGCGCAGGCGCAGCTGCAGCAGATGCGGGCGCTGCCGCCCGGTCACACGCCCGCGCCCGGGGGTCAGCCACCGATGGGCATGCCGAACATGCCCGGTGGCCGGCCGGCCCAGCCGGGCGACAGCGGTCCGGGCGAGGGCACCGGCCAGTACCTCTGACGTCGCTCGCCGAGCGCGGCAGCGCGACCTGCGGCAGGGTGCCCCCATGCGCACCCTGTCGAAGACCCTCACCGTCCCCCTGTATGCCGTCGCGCTCGTTGCGCTGACCGTCCCGGTCGCCGCGGCCGCCCCGCGGCCTGCACCCGCCGACCTGGAGTGGTCGGTGCAGACCGTCGACGCCGACCAGAGCTTCCGCGGCCTCGACGCCGTCGACCGCGACACCGCCTGGGTGACCGGCGCCAGCCTCAGCGGCGGCCCGGCGAAGGTCTACCGGACCGGTGATGCGGGCGCGACGTGGCAGGACGTGAGTCCACCCGGCAGAACCGGCCTGAACTTCCGCGACGTCGAGGCGGAGGACGACCGCACGGCGTCGGTCCTGGCGATCGGCGAGGGTGAGGCGTCGCGGATCTACCGCACGACCGACGGTGGGGCGACGTGGACCGAGACGTTCCGCAACACCGAGCCGACCGCGTTCTACAACTGCATGGACTTCTACCCGGGCGGCAAGCAGGGCCTCGCCGTGAGCGACCCGGTGGACGGGAGGTTCCGGGTCCTGGCCACCGCGGACGGCGGCCGGTCCTGGCAGGTGCTGCCCGACGCGGGGATGCCCGACTCCACGGGTGAGGCCAACTTCTCGGCGAGCGGGGACTGCCTCACCGTCTCGGGGCGCGACGCGTGGTTCGGCTCCGGCGGGGCGAGGTCCCGGATCTTCCACTCCACCGACCGCGGCCTCACCTGGACCGCCACCGACTCCGGGATCCCGGCGGGTGAGGCGGCCGGCGTCTTCGGTCTCGCCTTCGCCAACCCGAACCAGGGGGTTGCCGTCGGCGGCGACTTCGCGGCGCCGGCGAACGGGGTCGACGCAACGTCGACCACCCGCGACGGGGACTCGTGGAGCAGCGCCGGTGACCTCACCCACCTCGGTGAGGACGCGGCATACCTGCGTCGGAGCACCGTCGTCGTGGGCGAGTCCGGAGCGGTGGGCGGCAGCAGCGTGTCGACCGACGGCGGCCGGACCTGGACCCGCTTCAGCGACGTCGGCTTCCACACGCTCGACTGCACGAGGGACGGCTCCTGCTGGGCCGCGGGCGGTCGGGGCCGCGTCGGCACCCTCTGAAACCTCGCCTCGTGTGCCTGAGCGCGAGTCAGGGCTCGCGCTCAGACACACGAGGCCGCGGGTGGCTGGCGAAAACACTGGCCGGTAACTGGCCGCGGAAAACTACGCGCGCGTAGGTTGGCGGTCATGACGGCCGCGACGTGGAGCCAGACCGACCTCCTGCGAGAGATGAACCAGGTCGTCGAGACCAACCTCAACCGGCACATCGGTGTCGCGAAGGACTGGTACCCACACGAGTTCATCCCGTGGAGCGACGGGCGCAACTTCGAGGGGCTCATGGGCGGCGACGCCTGGAGTCCCGACGACGCACCGATCTCCGACGTCGCGCGCTCGGCGCTCATCGTCAACCTGCTCACCGAGGACAACCTCCCGAGCTACCACCACGAGATCGCGATCATCTTCGGGCGCGACGACGCGTGGGGCGAGTGGGTCCACCGCTGGACGGCGGAGGAGGGCCGGCACGGGATCGCCATGCGCGACTACATGCTCGTCAAGCGCATGGTCGACCCGAAGGCGCTCGAGGACTTCCGGATGACGCACATGTCGCAGGGCTACGAGTCCGCGCACAGCGGCGAGCTGCTGCACTCCCTCGCCTACGTGTCCTTCCAGGAGCTCGCGACGCGGGTCTCGCACCGCAACACCGGACGCTTCACGGATGACCCGATGGCCGACCAGCTGCTCCAGCGGATCGCGGCCGACGAGAACCTCCACATGATCTTCTACCGCAACCTGCTCGGTGCCGCCCTCGAGCTCGACCCCAACGCGTCGATGATGGCGATCCGCGACGTCGTCAAGGGCTTCCAGATGCCCGGCACCGACATCCCCGGCTTCCAGCGCAAGGCCGTCGAGATGGCCGTCGCCGGGATCTACGACCTGCGTCAGCACCGCGACGACGTCGTGGCGCCGGTGCTGCGCTTCTGGAAGGTGTGGGACGTCGAGGGCCTGTCGGCCGAGGGTGAGCAGGCGCGACTGGAGCTGTCCGAGTACATGGACGACCTCGACGCCAAGGCCTCCCGTTTCGAGGACAAGCGCGACACCCTCGCCGCCCGCATGAACCTCTGACCCCCCGACTTCTTGCGAGTTCGGGTCAGCGAGCGCCAGCGAGCCTGACCCGAACTCGCAAGAAGTCGGTCAGGTGACCTGGCGTGCGGCGGCGCGTCCCGCGGCGCGGCCGGAGAAGAGGCAGCCGCCGACGAAGGTGCCCTCGAGCGAGCGGTACCCGTGCACCCCACCGCCACCGAACCCGGCGACCTCGCCCGCGGCATACAGGCCGGGCACCGGGTCGCCGGACGCGCCGAGGACCTGGCTCTCGAGGTTCGTCTGCAGCCCGCCGAGCGACTTGCGGGTGAGGATGTTGAGCCGCACCGCGACGAGCGGCCCGCGTCGGGGGTCGAGGATCCGGTGCGGCGGGAAGGCACGCTTGGTGAGCCGGTCCCCGCGGTACTGGCGAGCGACGTGGATCGCCGCGACCTGGGCGTCCTTGGTGTAGGGGTTCTCGACCTGGCGGTCGCGCTCGAGCACCTGCCGCTCGATGTGCGCGAAGTCCACCGGCGCCTCGGGAGTGAGCGCGTTCATCCGGTCGACGAGCTCGCGCAGCGTGTCGGCCTGGACGAAGTCGACGCCCTGGTCGAGGAACGCCTGCATCGACGGCTGCACGGCAGTGATCGGGCGCCGGGCGACGTCGCGCCAGCTGCGATCGGTGAGGTCGAGGTTCTGCTCCGACCCGGAGAGCGCGAACTCCTTGCCCACCAGCGTGCGGTTGGTGACGAACCACGAGTGGTCGTGGCCGGTCGTGCGCAGGTGCTGCAACGTGCCGAGCGTGTCGAAGCCGGGGAAGTTCGGCGGCGGCAGCCGGTCGCCGTTGCCGTCGAACCAGAGCGATGACGGGCCGGGCAGGATGCGGATGGCATGGCTCGGCCACACCGGGTTCCAGTTGTTGACGCCCTCGACGTAGTGCCACATGCGGTCGCGGTTGATGACGGTGCCGCCGGCCGCCTCCGTGATGGCGAGCATCCGGCCGTCGACGTAGGCGGGCACCCCGGTGATCATGTGCTCGGGCGGGGGGCCGAGTCGCTCCGGCCAGTTGGCCCTGACGAGCTCGTGGTTGCCACCGATGCCGCCGCTCGTGACGAGCACGCACTGCGCGCCGAACTCGAAGTCGCCGACGACGTCGCGGTTGGACGCGACCCCACGCAGCGAGCTGTCCTCCGCGAGAACGGATCCGCGGACACCCGTCACTGCACCACCGGTCGACACCAGCTCGTCGACGCGGTGCCGCGGACGGTACATGATGCGGCCGGCGGCGACGTGCGCCAGGACCCGCTCGATGAAGGGCGCGACCACGCCGGTGCCGGTGCCCCACGGGATGTGGAAGCGCGGCACCGAGTTGCCGTGGCCGCCGGCGCGGCCGTCACCGCGCTCGGCCCAGCCGACGACCGGGAAAAAGCTGACCCCGAACGTCCTCAGCCACTCGCGCTTCTCGCCGGCCGCCCACTCGACGTAGGCACGGCCCCACCGGCGCGGCCAGTGGTCCTCGTCGCGGTCCCAGCCGGCGCTGCCCTCCCAGTCCTGCCAGGCAAGGTCGAAGGAGTCCTTGATGCCCATCCGGCGCTGCTCGGCCGTGTCGACGAGGAACAGCCCGCCGAAGCTCCACCACGCCTGGCCACCGAGGTTCGCCTCGCTCTCCTGGTCCAGCAGGACGACGGAGCGTCCGGCGTCGGCGAGCTCGTGGGCTGCGACGAGGCCGGCGAGACCGGCTCCGACGACGAGGGCGTCAGCGTCCATCCCGTGACCCTAGTGGTGGCCCAGCCCGAGGGTCACCCCTGCACCGTCGAGAGGGACCCAGTCGACGTCGGCGATGCTCTCGAGCACGACGTCCGCGTCCTCGGCGAGGACGTCCGCCGGTGTGGTGCCGAGGACGGCGAGCAGCCCGCCGGCGCCGGCGGCCCGACCGGACACCAGCCCCGCGGTGGCGTCCTCGACGACGACGCAGTCGGCGGGCGACAGGCCCAGCAGCTCGGCGCCCCGCTCGTAGGGCTCGGGGCCGGGCTTGCCGTGGCTGACGTCGCTGGCCGTCACGATCACGGAGGGCCGCGGGAGCCCGGAGGCGGCCAGCCGGGCGGCGGCGAGGTCTCGCTCGCAGGAGGTGACGATCGCGTGCGGGACACCGAGGCGGTCGAGCGTCTCGAGTGCCTCACGGGCGCCGGGCAGGATCACGACCCCCTCGGTGTCGGCCACCTCGAGCTCGCCGATCCGGGCGTGGGCCCTTGCCCGCTCCGCCTCGGAGCGCTCCGCCATGACGACCGCGATGGTGTTGGCGCTCGTCCGCCCGTGCGACCCGGCGAGGGCGGCCGGGGCGATGCCGAACTCCTCGCACCACCGCAGCCACGACCGCTCGACCGCTGCCACGGAGTCGATCAGCGTGCCGTCCATGTCGAACAGCACCCCGGCGAACGCGCGGTCGGGCAGACGTCCGGCCAGGGGAGCACTCATGTCGTCACCCTAGGGTTGGCGCATGGCGCCACCGACCCCGGGACACGTGCGTGGCGCCGTCGCGAGCGCCGGCACGGCGTTCGTCGCCCTCGTGGGCGGGTGGACCTGGGCGGCCATGCGCCAGCCCGACGGGTTCGACCCGGTGCGCGAGTCGATCAGCGCCCTCGCCACGAGCGAGACTCCGCACCGCTGGATCATGACCGTCGGGCTGGTCGTCACAGGGCTGGCCCACATCGGGTCCGCGCTCCTGCTTCCCCGGTTGCGCAGGGGCGGACGCTGGCTGCTCGGGGCGGCAGGTCTGGCGACCGTCGCCGTGGCGCTGCTCCCGCTGCCGTCGCGCTCGGACGGGTCCGTCGCCCACACGGTCGTGGCCGCGTTGAGCTTCGTCCTGCTCGCGCTGTGGCCGTGGTTCGGCGCCCACCGCGGCGCGACTCCCCTCCTGCGCCCTCCGGTCGCGCGCACGGCCACGATCGTCCTGACCGCGCTCGTCGCGTCCCTCGCCGTCGGCTCCCGGGCAGGTATGCCGTTCGGTGCCCACGAGCGCGTCGTCGCAGGCGTGCTCGCCCTCTGGCCGCTCGCCGCGGCGGTCACCGCGTGGTGGGCCCTCGGGCACCGGGTCGGCGGGCGGCGGACCCGGGCCGCACTGGCCGTCGGGGTCCTGACCCTGGCCTGCGCCGCCGGGGGCGTGGCGGCCACCCGGCTGGCGCCGGCGACCGCGCACACCACCCACTACTCCGCGGACGTCCAGCTGTCGATGGACCCTCGGAACTCGACGCGGCTCGTCGCGCGGACCCTGTTCGGCGACATCGACGTGGGCTTCACCGGCCTCGCGCCGGGGATCGAGGCGACCCCGCAGGTCAAGGCGTCCATCGCCGACCTTCTCAGCCGGCCCGGCATCACGGTCTCGAGCCTGCAGCCCGGTCCGCTGGAGCTGAACGCGGCGATCGTCGCGGCCGCCCGCGACGTCGGGCTGCGCTTCGGGCTCGGGGCCCTCGGCGTGGCCGCCCTGTGGCTCCTCGTGGCAGCGCTGGTGCGACGCCGGCGTCCCCGGCGATGGACGGTCGCCGGGGCCGCACTGGCGTGGGCCCTGGCCTGCGCAGCCACGGGGGTGGGGATCTGGCAGACCTACCAGCCCGAGCGTCAGTACGAGTTCACCTCGACCGGCGTGCTCGGCACGGTGCAGCGCAACCAGTCGCTGCTCTCCGACGTCGAGGCCCGCACGGCGCAGGTCTCTCCCTACCTCCGCAACCTCATCGCTCTGTCGTCGGCGCTCCAGGACAAGTACTCCCCGACCGAGCTGGGGCAGCCCGCTGCGCTGCGCGTCCTCCTCGTCTCCGACCTGCACGCGGGCAACCAGTACGCGCTGATGCGCACGGTCATCACCGAGGAGGACATCGACCTCGTCGTCGACACCGGGGACCTCGTCAACTTCGGCACCGTCGCCGAGGGCGACGCCACCGGGATGTTCGCCGGGATCGCGTCGCTGCCGGTGCCCTACCTCTTCACCCGCGGCAACCACGACGCGAACTCGGCCACCGACACCGCCATCCTCGGCCGGATGGCGGCCATCCCCAACGTCGTCCTCCTCCAGCCGGATGCCGACGGCTACACCGTGGCCGAGGCGGGCGGCATACGCATCGGCGGGTTCAACGACCCGCGCTGGTTCGGTGACGACGGCAAGCGCAGCAAGGACAAGCAGCAGCCGGCCAAGCGGGCCTTCGTCGCGGCGTTCGCGGACGAGGAGCCGTTGGACCTGCTCGTCTCGCACGAGCCGTGGGCGGTGCAGGACGTGCCCCGTGCCGACGTCGCCGTCAACGGGCACATGCACACCCCCGACCTCGAGGGGAACCGGATCCAGGCCGGCACGTTCACCGGCGGTGGCCCGCTCACCCACTTCGTCGGGCAGGAGGACGGCGAGGAGCTCGTGGGGCAGCCGTCCGCGTTCGACGTGCTCACCTTCGGCGAGACCTGCCGGCTGACCTCCGTGACCCGCTACCGCTACCGCAACGTCATCGAGGGGCGTCCGGCCTATGACGACGTCAGCCTGCTCAACGGTGCCCGCATCGACACGGTCATCGACCCCGAGCGCACCTGCGCCCGGCCCGAGCGCGGCGCCTCACCGCTCGACGTGCTCACCCTGGGAGAGGTGAGGGCGCAGGACCCCACTCCGGGATCGCCCGGTGCAGACTGAGCCGCATGGCGAACTACACCGATGCAGAACGAGACACCGTCCGCGACGCCGCCTTCGGGGCCATCGCCCTCGTGAGCAGGGCGGACCCGGGCTTCCTCTCGTCGTTCAAGGAGAGCCTCGCCGGGTCCAAGGCCCTCGCCGCGGGGCCGAAGGAGATCACCGAGCTGCTGCGCGCCGGAGGCTTCCCGACGCCGCCGAAGGGCGACCCGGCTGCGCAGGAGCAGGCGGTGCTCACCGGGCTCAGCGAGGCCAAGCAGCTCCTGACCGCCAAGGGTGACGGGTCGGCCGAGGCCTTCTCGGGCGTCATCCTCGAGGCCACGCAGGCGGTCGCCGACGCGTCCGACGGCGTCAGCCCCGAGGAGCAGGCCGTCATCGACAAGGTCAGGGCCGCGCTCGCCTGACCGCGAGCGAGCCGGCCAGTCCACGCACGAGGTGGCGGTCGATCCTGCCGTCACCGAGGCCGATCTCGACGAGCGTGTCGAACACGCGCCGGTCGCGCTGGGCGGCCCGGATGCCGGCGTCGACCACGGTGGGTGACTGCGCGAGCCGCGACGAGACCCACGTGTGCCGCAGGTGCGTGCCGAGCAGGCGGCGCACGCCGCGACGATGGACGGCACCGGCCTCCGTCGCTCGCCCGAGCCGGACCGCGCGGGCAGCGGTGCGCCCGGCGGCGATCCCCGTCGCGACGGCGTAGTAGATCCCCTCGCCGGTCATCGGGTTGACCAGGCCCGCGGCGTCCCCGGCCAGCAGCACCGGCCCGTCCGGCTGGTCCCATCGCCAGGAGCTGAGCGGCAGGTGGTGGCCGAGCCAGCCGGTGCCGGTCGTCGCCGCACCGGGGACGACCGACTCCAGCTGGTCGAGGAGCAGCTGCCGGCTCGGCGCCGCGGACCTGCCCACCGGGCCGGACCCCTCGCCGGGGAGCAGCTCGCCGTAGCCGACGTTGACGAGCCCGTCGCCGCGGTCGAAGGCCCAGGCGTACGACGGCTGGCGTCGGTCGCCGTAGCGGATCACCTGCCGCTCCCGCCACTCCTCGGTCACCGGTGCATATCCCCGCAGGGCGAGGGCTCTGGGCTCGCGACGACGGCCGAGCAGCTGGGTGCGCACCACGGAGTGGGCGCCGTCCGCGCCGATGACGACATCGGCCTCGATGCCGTCCACACCGAGTGGCGCCGTGCTCACCGTCGTGACGCGCTGCCTGCGCAGCTCGGCGCCCGCGGCCACCGCCCGGTCGACGAGCCGGGCGTCGAGGACCGCCCTCGGGATGACATGGACCTCGCGCTCCATGTCGCCCTCGACCCGCACCGGACCGTGGGCGAGCTCGAGCCGGCGCAGCGGCTGCCAGCCGTCGACGACGTCGGCGGCGCCGACCTCGGCCAGCGCCGTGACGACGTGCGGCGCGATGCCGTCACCGCACGACTTGTCGCGCGGGAACGCGCTGCGGTCCAGCAGCACCACCCGCAGCGACGGGTCCTGCGCCAGCGCACCCAGGGCCGCGGCGGAGCCCGCCGGTCCTGCCCCGATGACGAGCACGTCGACCTTCACGAGAAGCCTTCCGGGTGCCGGCCGGGTCAGCGCGGGTCGGCGAGGACGGCGGTCCGGTATGCCGTGTGCTCGCCGGGGCCCTTGCCGCAGGACAGCGGCGCCGGGGGAAGCGCCTCGGCCGTCACCTCGACCCAGGTCGTGTCGGGCAACGGGTCGTCGCCGATCACCTCGATGCGGGTCACCGTCGCCGAGACCACGTCGACCGTCCCGGGCCGGGCGGCGGTGACCGGTGCAGGTCCGTGCTCCGCCAGCACCGACCCGGTTGCCGCCTGGACGGCGGGCGACCACCGCGACACCCCGCGCAGGTGGGTGGTGTCGACCTCGCCGGCCCGGTGGGAGCGGACGACCTGCACCGCGTTGGGGAGGTCGACCATCCCGAAGCAGGTGCCGTCCGGCATCGAGAGGAAGGTGCCGGCGAAGCGGTGTCCGCCGAGGTGGGTGCACTCCCACACCTCGTCGGGGAAGACCCTGGCCAGGGCTGCCGTCACGGGCCGTCCGCGCAGCGCGCAGCAGGCGTCGCGAGTTCCCTGGGTGCAGACGAGCAGCATGGGTGGGGCGAGCGCCTCGGAATGGGTGAGCGGGGCGCCGAGCGCCGCCACGGCGGCCAGCAGGTCGTCGCTGGTGCGCCACGTGCCGGTGACCCAGGTCCCGTGGGCCGTGTCGACGGCATACCAGGCAGGAGCCTCACCGGGCTCGCGCCGGCCGTGACGCCGCACGAGCAGCGAGCGCCCCTGCAGCTCGGCACAGGTGGACTCGATGGCCCGCGCGACGGGACCGGCGATGCCCGGGGTCTCGAGGTGGTCCCTCGACCACGGACCGGGGTGTTCGATGAGCAGCCACCGACGGGCGACCGGGGCCGACCCGAGCATCGGTTCGCCGCGCTCGCGGAAGGCGTTGGAGCAGCGTGTCGTCTCAGGGCTCACACGCTCGATGCTACGTGCCCGGGTGCACGGTCACCCGAGTCTGCTCCGCTGACAGGCGCCTCGGCGTTGCCGGATCGGCTCCCGTGGCCTTGACTGGGGCGATGACCACACCCCACCTCCAGAGGCACCGCTGACGTGCGGCTCACCGCAGCCACCCTGACCGACCTGCCTGCGGAGGTGGCGCGGCCGGCATACGACCGCTCGTCGGTCACCCCCGGCATCGTCCACTTCGGTGTGGGGGGGTTCCACCGGGCGCACGAGGCGATGTACGTCGACGCCCTCATGAACGCCGGGAAGGCGCTCGACTGGGGCATCGTCGGCGTCGGCCTCATGCCGGGTGACGCCCGGATGCGCGACGCCATGACGGCTCAGGACACCCTCTACACCCTCGTCGTCAAGCACCCGGACGGCCGGCTGGAGCCGCGCGTCATCGGGTCGATGGTCGGCTACCTCTTCGCCCCGGACGACCCGCGGGCCGTGCTCGACCGGCTCGTCGACCCGGCGACCCGGATCGTCTCGCTCACGGTCACCGAGGGCGGCTACCACGTCAACCAGGTGACGGGGGAGTTCGACCCGGACGACCCGGTCCTGCAGTCGGACCTGGGCGACGACGGCGATCCGCAGAGCATGTTCGGTTTCGTCACCGAGGCCGCGCGCCGTCGACGTGAGGCGGGGACCGACCCGTTCACCGTCATGTCGTGCGACAACCTGCCCGGCAACGGCGACGTCGCGAAGAAGATGATCGTCGCGTTCGCCCGGCTCAAGGACGCGGAGCTCGGGGCGTGGATCGAGGAGCACGTCGCGTTCCCGAACGGCATGGTCGACCGGATCACCCCGGTGACCTCGCCCGAGGACGTCACCGCTCTCGCGGAGCAGTTCGGCGTCGAGGACGCGTGGCCGGTGGTGTGCGAGCCGTTCACGCAATGGGTGCTCGAGGACCACTTCCCCACCGGGCGGCCGCCGTTCGAGGACGTCGGGGTGCAGGTCGTCGACGACGTCGTCCCGTACGAGCTGATGAAGCTGCGGCTGCTCAACGCGAGCCACCAGGCGCTCTGCTACCTCGGCCACCTCTCCGGCTACCGCTACGCGCACGAGGTGGCCCAGGACCCGCTCTTCGCCGGGTTCCTGCTCGGCTACATGACCGAGGAGGGGTCCCCGACGCTGCCGGAGGTTCCGGGCGTCGACCTGGGCGTCTACCGGCGCCAGCTCCTCGAGCGCTTCGCCAACCCCGAGGTCCGCGACACGCTGGCGCGCCTCTGCGCCGAGAGCTCCGACCGGATCCCCAAGTGGCTCGTGCCGGTGATCCAGCGCAACCTCGAGACCGGTGGCGGGTTCGAGCGCTCGGCCCTCGTCGTCGCCTCGTGGGCGCGCTACGCCGAGGGCGTCGACGAGTCGGGAGAGCCGATCGAGGTGGTCGACCGCCACCGCGACAAGGTCATGGCAGCGGCCCGGCGCTACGAGGAGGACGAGCTCGCGTTCCTGCGCGACCGCGACTTCTTCGGTGGGCTCGTCGACAGCGAGCCCTTCACCACGGCCTACACCGCCTTCCTGAAGTCGTTGCACGACAACGGGGCTCGGGTCACCCTCGAGGACCTGGAGTCGAACCGATGACGTCCGCGACCGCCTCCGACACCATGCGCACGGCGGTCCTCACCGAGCCGGGGACGATCACCGTCGAGCCCCGTCCGGTGCCCGCGCCGGCCGCCGACGAGGTCCTCATCGAGGTGCGCTCGGTCGGTGTCTGCGGCTCGGACACCCACTACTACGACCACGGGCGCATCGGGGACCACGTCGTCACCGGACCCCTCGTGCTCGGTCACGAGAGCGCCGGCGTCATCGTCGCGGTCGGCGCTGACGTCGACCCGGGACGGGTCGGCGAGCGGGTCGCCATCGAGCCCGGCGTCCCCTGCCGGTCGTGCATGCGGTGTCTGACCGGCTACTACAACCTCTGCCCCGACATGGTCTTCCACGCAACGCCACCGGTCGACGGCACCCTCGCGGAGTACGTCACCCACCTCGCGTCCTTCGCGTTCGCGCTGCCGGACTCGATCTCCTTCGACGAGGGCGCGATGCTCGAACCGCTCTCGGTGGGCATCTGGGCGTGCCGTCGGGCCGCCGTCGGCCCGGGCGTCCGGGTCCTCGTCACCGGCGCCGGGCCGGTCGGGCAGCTCGCCGCCCAGACGGCCCTCGCCTTCGGGTCGACCGAGGTGGTCGTCGCCGACGTCAACGCCTACCGGCTGTCCGTCGCCTCCTCCCTGGGAGCGACCGAGGTCGTCGACGTCTCGACGACCTCCCTGACCGACGCGTATGCCGGCCGCCCCGGTCCCGACGTCGTCCTCGAGTGCTCTGGTCACAAGGGGTCGACGCAGGCGGCCATCCGCGTGGCCGCGCCGGCCGGCCGGGTCGTCCTCATCGGCATGGGCGGCGACACCCTCGCCCTCCCCCTCGGCGACGTCCAGAACAGGGAGCTGTGGGTGACCGGGGTGTTCCGCTACGCCAACACGTGGCCGACCGCCATCGACCTCGTCGCGTCGGGACGGGTCAACCTGACGCCCCTGGCCACGGGTCACTTCGGGCTCGACGACACCGCCGCCGCCCTGACTGCTGCCCGCACGGACCCCAGGGCCATCAAGTCGATCATCCATCCGCACGGCCGCGGGATGGAGGCCCGGTGACGGCGACGCGCACCATGGCCGCGGTGCGGCTGCCGGGGGACAGCACGGTCGAGCACGTCACGGTCGACGTGCCGACGCCGGGACCCGGGCAGGTGCTCCTGCGGATGCGCGCATCGTCGGTGTGCGGCAGCGACATCCGGGCGATCTACCGCGAGCACCTCGGCCATGGGGCCGAGGCCTACCAAGGCGTCGTCGCCGGCCACGAGCCCTGCGGGGACGTCGTCGAGCTCGGGGCCGGGGTGTCAACGGTCGAGGTCGGCCAGGGCGTCGCGGTCTACCACATCACCGGCTGCGGCTCCTGCGACGAGTGCCGGACCGGCTACCCGATCGGCTGCACGGCACCGACCCGGGCTGCGTACGGCTGGCAGCGCGACGGGGGCCATGCCGACTTCCTGCTGGCCGAGGCGGTGTCGTGCCAGCCGCTGCCGGAGAGCCTGACCCACGTCGACGGCGCGCTGGTCACGTGCGGCTTCGGGACGGCATACGAAGGGCTGTTGCGAGCCGGGGTGAGTGGACGGGACCGGCTTCTGGTCACGGGCCTCGGGCCCGTGGGGCTCGCAGCCGCGATGCTCGCACGGCACCTCGGCGCGTCCACCGTCGTCGGGCTCGAGCCCAACGCCGAGCGGGCCGACCTCGCCCGCGACCTCGACCTCGTCGACGTCGTCGTCACCGACCCGGCCGACCTCGCCGACGCCGTCGGTGACGCGACCGGCGGACGCGGGTGCGAGGTCAGCCTCGACTGCAGCGGCAACGCCCAGGCCCGTGTCGCCGCCCTCACCTCCACCGCGGTGCGCGGGCGCTGCGTCATGGTGGGCGAGGGCGGTCGGATCGACTTCGCCGTCTCGGAGCTGCTCATCCACAAGCAGGTTGCCCTGCACGGGTCCTGGGTCACCTCGCTCGGCCACATGGCCGAGCTGCTCGACCTGCTCGACCGCTGGGGCGAGCACCCCGAGCGGATCGTCACCCACCGGTTCGCCCTCGCCGACGCAGGAGAGGCGTATGCCGTCGCCGCCGCCGGTGCGTCCGGCAAGGTCGTCATCGCCTGGGACTGATCGCAGGCACCCTCGTCGTCTCGGGAAGGATGCGGGCATGGCAACGAAGCACGGGCAGCTCGTCGCGGGCGTGGACTCCTCCACGCAGTCCTGCAAGGTCGTCGTGTGCGACGCCGAGACGGGCGAGGTTGTCCGGCAGGGTCGCGCGTCGCACCCGGACGGCACCGAGGTGCACCCGCGCGAGTGGTGGTCGGCCTACGAGGCCGCCACCGCCGACGGGCTGCTCGAGGGTGTCGCGGCGATCGCCGTCGGTGGGCAGCAGCACGGCATGGTCACCCTCGACGAGTCCGACGAGGTGGTGCGACCGGCACTGCTGTGGAACGACACCCGCTCGGCGCAGGACGCGGTCGACCTCATCGAGGAGCTCGGTGGCAGGGAGCGGTGGGCCACCGAGGTGGGTGTCGTCCCGGTCGCGTCGTTCACCGTGACGAAGCTGCGCTGGCTGCGCCGCCGTGAGCCGGAGTCCCTGGAGCGAAGCCGCACCTGCGTCCTGCCGCACGACTGGCTGACCGGACGGATCCTCGAGCAGGGCAACGGCTTCGACGGGTGGACCACCGACCGGGGTGACGCGTCCGGCACGGGCTACTGGTCCGCCGGGTCCGGCGACTACCTGCCCGGCATCCTCGACCTCGCCATCGGCCGGCGGCTGGAGCTCCCCCGGGTGCTCGGACCGACCGAGGTCGCCGGGCGCACCGACTCAGGACTCGTCGTCGCGCCGGGGACCGGCGACAACATGGGGGCGGCACTGGGCCTGGGCCTGCGTCCCGGCGACGCGGTCGTCTCGCTGGGGACGAGCGGCACGGCCTTCGCCCGCCACGACGCCGCCATCGCCGACGCAAGCGGCTCCGTCGCGTCGTTCGCCGACGCCACCGGCGGCTTCCTCCCCCTGTTGGCCACCCTCAACGCCGCCCGCGTGCTCACGGCGGGCGCGTCGATGCTCGGGATCGAGCTGACCGACCTCGACCGGCTGGCCCTGGCCGCCGAGCCCGGCGCCGGAGGTCTGTCGCTCCTGCCCTACCTCGACGGCGAGCGCACCCCCAACCTGCCGACCGCCTCCGGGACCCTGTCGGGGCTGACCCGCACCAACGCCACCCCCGAGAACCTCGCCCGCGCCGTCGTCGAGGGCATGCTCGCCAACCTCGCCGAGGCGCTGGACGCCCTGCGCGGACAGGGAGTGCGGGTCGAGCGCGTGCTGCTCATCGGCGGCGCGTCGGCGTCGGCGTCCGTGCGCTCGATCGTTGCCGACCTCTTCGACGCCGAGGTCCACGTGCCGGTGTCCGGTGAGTACGTCGCCCTCGGCGCCGCCCGGCAGGCCGCCGCCACCCTCCTCGGCACGGACCTGCCGGCATGGGACGTCGCCACGGACGCGGTCCTGGCGCCGGACGCAGAGGCCCGCGACCGCGTCGGTGAGCTGCGCGGCCGGTACGCCGACCTGCGGAGCCGGCTGCACGGCATACCGACGTCCTGACCACGAGTCGGCGCACGCCTAGTCTGGGCGGGTGAGCGCAACCCTCGTGGCGAAGGACCTGTCAGGGGGCCACGCCCACCGGACCCTGTTCGAGCACCTCGACCTCACCGTGGCGCCCGGCGACGTGGTCGGGGTCGTCGGCGCCAACGGCGCCGGCAAGACCACCCTGCTGCGGATCCTCGCCGGCGAGTCGGCGCCGCTTGCCGGCACCGTGACGACTTCTCCGAGCGACGCGTTCGTGGGCTGGCTCCCGCAGGAGCACGAGCGCGTCCCCGGCGAGACGGTGGCCGGCTACGTCGCCCGCCGGACCGGTGCCACCGCGGCCACGGAGGCGATGGAGGCCGCGGCGGCCGCCCTCGGCGGCACTGACCCGGGCGCCGACGAGGCCTACGCGCTCGCCCTCGACCACTGGCTCGCCAGTGGCGCCCCCGACCTCGAGGACCGCCTCCCTGCGATGCTCGGTGAGCTGCGGCTGGACGTCGGCCCGGACGCAGCGATGACCTCGCTCTCCGGTGGGCAGGCCGCTCGCGCCGCCCTGGCGGCGCTGCTGCTCAGCCGCTTCGACATCGTCCTGCTCGACGAGCCGACCAACGACCTCGACCTGGCCGGGCTGGCACGTCTCGAGGCCTTCGTCACCGGACTGCGTGGTGGCGTCGTCCTCGTCTCGCACGACCGCGAGTTCCTCTCGCGCTGCGTCACCCGCATCGTGGAGCTCGACCTCGCCCAGCACTCCGTCGCCGTGCACGACGGCGGCTACGAGGCCTACCTCGAGGAGCGCGAGATCGCCCGCCGGCACGCCCGCGAGGCGTACGAGGAGTTCGCCGGCACCAGGGCCGACCTCGAGTCGCGCGCACGGACCCAGCGCGAGTGGAGCAGCAAGGGCGTGCGCAACGCGATGAGGAAGAGCCCCGACAACGACAAGATCCGGCGCGCCGCCAGCATCGACTCGGCCGAGAAGCAGGCCCGCAAGGTGCGGCAGATGGAGTCGCGGATCGCGCGGCTCGAGGAGGTCGAGGAGCCCCGCAAGGAGTGGGTGCTGCAGTTCTCGATCGGCGACGCGCCCCGGTCCAGCTCGGTCGTCGGGACCCTCAACGGGGCCGGCGTGAGCCTGGGCGACTTCACCCTCGGACCCGTCTCGCTCCAGGTGGACGCCGGCGACCGCATCGGGATCACCGGGCCGAACGGCGCGGGCAAGACCACCCTCCTCCGTCTCCTCCTCGGTCGCCTCGCTCCCGACACCGGCAGCGCGAGTCTCGGCGCCAGCGTCGCCCTCGGCGAGATCGACCAGGCCCGCACCGGGCTGCGCGACGACGTGCCGCTCTCCGAGGCCTTCGGTGAGGCGGTGCCCCACCTCGCTCCCGTGGACCGGCGGACGCTGCTCGCCAAGTTCGGCCTGCGCGCCGACCAGGTGACCAGTCCGGTGTCACGGCTCTCGCCCGGCGAGCGGACCCGGGCGGCCATGGCGCTGCTGCAAGCGCGAGGCGTCAACCTCCTCGTCCTCGACGAGCCGACCAACCACCTCGACCTGCCGGCCATCGAGCAGCTCGAGGAGGCGCTCGCCTCCTATGACGGCGCCCTGCTCCTCGTCTCGCACGACCGCCGGCTCCTCGAGAACGTCCACCTCGACCAGCGCTGGCACGTCGAGGCCGGTCGGGTCACGCGTCTCTGACGTCCTCGGGCACGAGCAGGCCGGCGAGCGCCAGCCGTCGCCGCAGCTCGTGGTCCAGCTCCGCAGGATCCCGTATGCCGTCCAGCACCTCCGCGACCGCGTCACGCTGGTCTGCGCGGACGGTGAGGCGGCCGACCCGGCTCACCAGCGTGCGCTGCTCGTCCTCGCCCTCCCAGTGGGCGGCGAGGTGACGCCGCGCGCGCCAGCGGGCGTCGTCGTCGCTGGCCTGCTCGGACTGTGCGAGCACGCCGAGGGGCTCGGCTCGTTGGGCCTGGCGGACCAGCGTGCGCATCGAGTCGGCGAGCTCGTCGGCCCCGACGTCCTGCAGGGCCTTCTCGACGAGCTCGTGCACGAGCTCGGCGTCGGCGCCGGTGTCGAGCGTCGAGGACCCGGAGCGCCCCGGTGCGATGGGCAGGCTGCGGCGGGCCTCGACGTCCTCGGCGAGCCGGGAGTCGATGCGCGCCAGGAGCGCGTCGACGAGGTGCCGTCTCGTCCACGCGTGCACGCCGATGGTGAGGTGGATGCTCGTCCCCCCGAGCGCGGTCGCGGAGTGGAGCCAGCCGCGGGGCAGATAGAGGCAGTCCCCCGGAGCCAGGGTCTCCTCGAGGAGGGGCTCGGCCTCCGCCGCCCGGGCGACCTCGTCGCGGTGCTGCTCCCAGGGCTGGTCGCGCAGCGGCGCCTCGATCACCGGCGGGCGGAGGCGCCAGCGCTTCTCGCCCGCCACCTGGAGGACGAAGACGTCGTGCACGTCGTAGTGGTCGGCGAAGCCCTGGTTCTGCGGAGGCGTGACGTAGGCGTTCACCTGCACCGGGTGGCCGAGGTCGTCGGCGAGCGCAGCGGCGAAGTCCTGGATGGGCGCCCAGGTCCGGTGCAGCGCCTGGAGGACCAGGGTCGCGCCGGCGGCGAGCTCGCGCAGGATCCGGTCCTCGCTCAGCTGGTCGGCGATGCCGGCACCGACCCCTCCCCCGAGGGTGAAGGACCGGTCGGCGAGGGTGGCACCGTCCCGTGCCATGCGGGCGAAGGGCGTCCGCAGGCCGCGCCGGGACACGAGCTCGTCGACCGCGTCGGCGCCGAAGAGGTCGGTGAAGTCGCGGGGGAGCTCGGCCGCGCGGGTGAGGAGGGGCGCGCGGGACCAGACGTCGGCAGCGAAGTCCGCGGACGGCATACCGATGAGGCGGCCGAGCGCGGAAGGACCCGCGCCCGAGACGTGCATCTCGGGTCGCGGGTCCACGGGTGGTGAGGTCACTGCGAGCCGTCGGCCCCGCCGTCCGCGCCACCGTCGTGCTGGCCGGGCATCGCGGTCTCCGCGCCGGCGTCGGCGGGACCCTCCGCTGCGGAGATCTCCGAGTCCTCGGCCATGCCGGTCGAGTCGCCGTCGAGCGCACCACCGGCACCGCCGCCGGCGCCGCCGTCGGCACCGCCGTCCTGCTCACCGGCCATGCCCTGGTCGTCCGCGCCGCTGTCGGCGGGGCCCTCGGCGTCCATGCCGCTGGTCATGCCTTCGGTCATACCGTCTCCGCTGCCGAACGACTGCTCGTCGTCGGAGCCCATGCCACTGCTCGGGTCTTGCGTCATGGCAAACCTCCCAGTTGGTGTTGCGCACCACTCGGCACGCCTTCTCTGTCTACCATCAGGCGGACCACCCGGGACCGTCCGAGCACGGCAGATCTGTGCAGGTCAGGCCGTGGATCCGGGTTCGAGGCGCGCACCGGGTGCGACGACCGCACCACGAGCCACACGGCTGTCCCGCCCGACGAGCACGAGCCGGTCGTCGCCGACCCGCGACCCCGGTGGCGTCTCGCCGACCCGGGCCCCACGGGCGATGGTGCACCGCGAGTCGACGACGGCGCCGCGCACCTCCGCGCCGGCCTCGACGACCGTCTGGGCGAAGACGACGGAGTCCTGCACGACCGCACCCTTGGCCACCCGCACGCCCGGGCCGATGACGCTGCCGACGACGGTGCCGGCGATGTCGGCGCCGGCGCTGACGACCGAGTGCTCGACGGTGGCGCTGCGGCGGACGTGCGCGGCGGGCAGCTCCGGCCAGCGGGTGAGGATCGGCCACTCGGGGTCGTCGAAGACGTCGACGCGACCGGCCAGGAGGTCTCGGTGGGCCGCCAGGTAGTCGCTCGGCGTGCCGAGGTCGCGCCAGTAGCCCGGTAGGGCGAAGGCGTGGACTGAGCCGTCCTCGACGAGGCGAGGGATGAGGTGCTCACCGAAGTCACCGATGCCCGAGTCGTCCCCGTCCGCCGCGTCGACCCGCTCGGCACGGAGGTCCTCGAGGGCGGCCGCGAGCCGCGACGGGTGGTAGGCGAAGATCTCGGCCGCGATGGTGGAGGTCTGGGGGTCCTCCGGCTTGTAGTCCAGCCCCGTCACCACGCCGCCGGCGCCGAGCTCGACCACGGCCTTGGCGGCAGCCTGGGAGCGGGACACCTCGGTCGTCACGATCGTGCAGGAGGAACCGTTGTCGAGGTGCTGGTCGACGACGTCCCGCAGGTCGAGGCTGAAGACCTGGTCGGCGCTGAGCACGAGGACGACGTCCGCGCCGAAGTTCCGGATGGCGTCGAGGTTGCGGTAGAGGTCGTCACCGTTGCCCTCGCTGAAGCCGGACTGGGACGCCGAGCCGCTGCCCTCCTCGGGCGGCAGCCACTGCAGCCCGCCCCGGGTGCGGTCGAGGTCCCACGGGCGCCCCGCTGCGACGTGCTTGTGGAGGCTGCTGGCGAGGTACTGGACCGAGAGCCACACGTCGGTGACGCCGCTGTGGGCCAACGACGACATGCCGAAATCCACGAGCTGGTACTGGCCGGCATACGGCAGTGCCGGCTTGGCGCGCTCTCGGGTGAGCACGTCCATCCGTGCGCCCTGGCCGCCGGCCTGGACGATGGCCAGCACCTTGGGTCGTCGCGTCATGGTCCCACTCTGCCCCAGACCGCGCCGTGTGCGGACGCGAGGTCCGATCGCCTAGATTCGGGCGATGAGCACTGAGCGGAAGTTCGACCTCGTCCTCGTCGGCGCGACCGGCTTCGTCGGCCGCCTGACCGCTGCCCACCTCGCGGAGCACGCGCCCTCGGTGGTCCGCATCGCGCTCGCCGGACGGTCGAAGGAGCGCCTCGAGGAGGTACGTGCGTCGCTGCCCCACCGCGCCGCGGAGTGGCCGCTGATCGTCGTCGACACGACGCACGCCGCCGCGGTCGCGGACCTCGCCGCCCGCACCCGCGTCGTCGTCACCACCGTGGGTCCCTACGCCAAGCTCGGTATGCCGCTCGCGTCCGCCTGTGCGGCGGCCGGCACGCACTACGCGGACCTCACCGGCGAGGTGCTCTTCGTCCGGGACAGCATCGACGCCAACCACGAGGAGGCCGAGCGCACCGGTGCCCGGATCGTCCACGCGTGCGGCTTCGACTCGATCCCCTCGGACCTCGGCGTGTGGCGCACCGCTCAGCAGGTGGCCGCCGACGGCGAGGGAACCCTTGGCGAGACCGTGCTGCACGTCCGCACGCTGCGAGGTGGCGTCAGCGGCGGGACGATCGACTCGATGCGCAACCAGGCGATCGAGTCCGCCGACCCCGCCCGCCGCAGGGCCGTCACCGACCCGCACGGGCTCAGCCCGGACCGTGCTGCCGAGCCGCCCTCGCGCAACCGCCCCACGTCCGACGAGTTCAGCCTGCTGGGCAAGGTGCAGGCCGTGACCGGGACCCGCTACGACGGCGTGACGAAGCGCTGGGTCGCGCCGTTCTTCATGGCGTCGTTCAACACACGGATCGTGCGCCGCAGCAACGCCCTCACCGGCTGGTCCTACGGACGCGAGTTCCGCTACGACGAGGTGATGGACACCGGGAGCGGCCCGGTCGGCGCCGTGAAGGCCGGGCTCACCACGGCGGTGCTCGGCGGCCTCTTCGCCGGGATGTCCACCGCGCCCACGCGCCGGGTGCTCGACGTTGTCCTGCCCAAGCCCGGTGAGGGCCCGTCCGAGGAGACGATGCAGAACGGCCGGTTCGTCATGGACGTCGAGACCACGACGACGACCGGCGCGCGCTACCGCACGCGCGTGGCAGCGGGCTACGACCCCGGCTACACCGGCACGGCGATCATGCTCGGTCAGGCCGGCCTCTCGTTGGCGCTCGACGAGCTGACGGCCCCGGGAGGGGTGCTCACGCCCTCGGTGGCCTTCGGTGAGGCACTGGTGTCCCGGCTGGAGGGCAACGACTTCGAGTTCACGACGACCCGCCGGTGACCCTGCTCCGGGCTGTCCCTCGACGAGGCACGCAGCTGGTGGCTCGAGACGCCTCCGGGGGTGACGGTGGTCGCCTGCTCGGACGACGGGACGCTGCTCGGGTCGGCCAAGGCGGGTCCCAACCGGCCGGGGCGCGGGTCGCACGTCGCCACGGCGTCGTTCATGGTCACCGCGGCCGCTCGGCGCCGCGGGGTGGGGCGGGCCCTCGGGAAGTGGGCGCTGGACTGGGCACGCGAGCAGGGCTATGCCGCCATGCAGTTCAACGCCGTCGCCGCGACCAACACCGTCGCGGTGGCCCGGTGGCAGGAGCTCGGCTTCACCGTGATCGGGATCGTCCCCGAGGCGTTCGACAGCGCGTCCCACGGCCGGGTCGGCCTGCACGTCATGCACCGCCACCTCGAGGCCTGACCGCTGACCTGGTCCGCGCCCGGGTGCCCCTCCACGCGCCGGGAGTCGACGCGCCGTCGTCCACACCACGTGGCCGTTCGAGCCTGCCAGCGATCCGTTCAGGAGGCCGCATCGAGGGTGAAAGTTCGCGCTTTCGTAGGGGCGAGGGGCTTCGTGGGGTGGCCTGGCTGTCCGCACTGCGAAACAGCGCGGGTGCGCGGTGCAGCCCCACGACGAAAGGCCCTTCAAAAGCCAATTATCCGGGAAATGAGAAATGGCCCGCCGGGTGGGCGGGCCATTTCTGGAATGTTTGTCCGGCTGCGTCCTA